>JBNMIW010000111.1:0-6207 GCA_050873485.1 Lachnospiraceae bacterium
AAAGGAGGTAGAGGGTGAAAGGTAGCGATATAAAAGCATATTTAGATGCAAAAGGGATAACACAAACCTTTGTATCTGAACGAACAGGGATTTCCCCACCTAAATTGAATATGATGCTACATGATAAAAGAGGAATTGATGTGAATGAATACATGCGGATATGTGACGCATTGGAAGTCCCGCTAGAACATTTTAGATAACAAAAAACTGTTAGGAGTCACGTTCCTAACAGCTTAATGCTAAATTTTGTTACTTTATGTGTTTTGCAGGCTTTCGCCGCAAAAGACGTGACCAATTGCTTCTTGAAACACTCCACCACTTATGCTGTTTTAGTTCAGCAATTTATGTAATAAGATTAGTAGCCCATTAGCCGGTGGATTATGAGGAGTATCCAGTATAGTAAAGGATTTGCCAGTGCAAACACCTTGTGACGCTATACCGATTGCTACATTTTAAGCCAGTTTTAAGTGCTGTGGCTGATCACTCTTGCGATCTCATATTAAAAGAGCGGGGCAAAGTCAAAAATTTGGTCAAGGTAACCAACTCCTTCCCTGCCCTATATGGACACTTGGATATTAACATAATCACAATAAGTTTTCAAGAAACATGAATTTGCATAGTAGCAGAGTGACGGAAGAAAGGAGAGAACGTTGATTAAAGAAATGAAAGAAGAAAGGGAAATCCTCCACAAGCAGTTGTTAAAACTTGCAGAGGATCAATCCATTACCCATCTGCCGGATGAAGATAAATATATATCATCTTCAATGGCTGATATTTACAATTCATTACATTTGAGACAGTTTAGCTTGGCGCTGCTTCTCTTTCTCGTTGCACATCTCATCGTATGTAGTGCGATAAAGATTGTAAATATCAGTAGGCGATTTTCCTGTTAAATCTTGATTTTGAACATAAAGAATAGCGAGTGCTTGTAATTCGTTAACAGGGAATGAGCTGAAGTGTATGTTGTCTGACATAACAATATCTCCTTTCATAATTACTCGGCATGGCAGTGCCTGTAATTGAATTATATAGGAGATATGCAACTAAGACAATAGGAGAATAATGATGACAGTAGAAAAAAGGGTAACAATACAGTGGCTGTATCTGCATCTACTGTACACAATAATTAAATTAAACGATCAGCAGTACCAGAAAGCGATTGAACAAGTGGAACGGTCCAATCTTCCAAGGGATTTTGTTTCCCGGCTGTTGAAAGTTAGCGAAGACATTAGAGGAACACCGAACAAGTTAACTGAATATCATACTATAACGAGAAATGAGGTGGTTTAAATGGCTATTGTCAAGGAACAATATATTGGAAATGCAAGGGTATTAACAGATGATGATTGTTATGCACATTTGACACCGGAACAGTTGGAAGAGAGAAAGAAAGCTGTAGCTGAGAGTGTGGTCAAGATCTGTACAGAAGCTATGGCAAGGAAGTCAAGAAAGGATGGAAATGAAAGTGCATAGTTCACGCAAGGAAGAAGGGTTGATTGCACTGCAGAATGTAGGAGCGGCGATATTTGCCGTAGCTATACTGTTAGCGTGCAGTGCAGGAAACCCATTAACACTTATGATTTGTTTTGGAGCAATGGTGGCAGGATCCGTAGATATATTTGTATGTGGCATTTTGTTGGACAGGCTGCCAGAAGACAAAAAAAGAAAGACCTCTAATTACTTTAGCGAGTAAGGTCTTTCATTCAGCAAATGCATAACGCATTTTCTATATTTTAGCATGAATGGAGGATATTGGCAATGGCTTATTTTAACACTTGTCATTGGTGCGGAAGCAATCTGGATCCGGGAGAAAGATGCGATTGCCAACGTATCAGATTAAGAGAAAGAGAAAAAAGAGAAAAGGAGATTGAGCTAAGCGATGGAGGGCAATATTGTTTTAAATTCATTGAGAGAGCAGGGTAAGAAGCAAACACCGGTAGACATTATGCATGAGATCAATATCTTGCTTGCTATGATGCCAAGCAACACAAAGGTAAAGGATAAGAATGATCCGGAATGGTATCTGGACCATTTGGAATATGATTCTGAAGAAGATGAGATTTATTTTATTTGCAAATAACAGGAGGTAATGATGAAAGAGGTAGTAGAAGTTAAGGTAAACAAGAATTTAGGAACGATTGACAGTAACTTAGATGCAGTTAAGGCATCTATTGAATCCTATATTAAGGATTATGAGAATTATGTGGTGTCAGAAGATACCGTTAAGGACAGTAAGAAGTTGGTGTCAGATCTGAGAAAGCAGCAGAAAGCATTAGATGCTGAACGCATGCATATCAAGAAAGATTGGAACGCACCATTTACAGAATGGGAGAAGAAAGCAAAAGATGTGATCGCATTGTATGACAAGCCGATTCTCCTAATCAATGATCAGTTACTTAAGTTTGAGGAAGATCGCAAGTCTAAGAAGAGAGCAGATATTCGTGTAGCATATGTGGAAGTAGTGGCTGCCATTGATATGAATAATGAGTTGGAAGATTACTGTCCGATTGAGAAGATATACGATTCGAAGTGGGAGAATGCATCTGTATCTATGAAATCCATTAAAGAGGAGATTCAGCAGAAGTTGGAAGCCATAGGAATGCAGATAGACACCATCCGTTCTATGGAATCAGAGTTTGAAGATAAAGGACTGGAAGAGTTCAAGAAGACTCTGAATCTTCAATCAGCAGTTCAGTTGATGAATCAGTACAAGAAGCAGAAAGAAGATATCCTTGCAAGACAGGAAGAGGAACGTAAGGCGAAAGAGGAACGAGAACGATTAGAAGCCGAGCGAGCAGAGAAAGAGCGTATTGCAGCAGAACAGAGAGTCGCAGAAGAGAAAGCTGAAGCGGAGAGACATGCTGCAGATGTGAAAGAAGAACCATTCCCTGATCTTCCGGAGATGGAAGAGGATCCGTTCGTTGAGCCGGAAGTACAGGAAGAGATTCCGTTTGCAGTAGATGGTCCATTTGAAGATGAACAGCCTTTTGGTGAGGATAAGTTATTTATTCGTGTAGAATGTCCGGCATCTCGCTCTAAGGAGTTAGAAGAGATTCTTAACAATATGAATTTAGAGTGGAGGTACATGTAATGGCAGACGGTAAAATCTATGAGCTGATTCCAAAGATAATGGGAGAGATTGGAGCGATTGGCAAAAATCAGAAGAATACGCAACAGAATTTTATGTTTCGTGGCATTGATGCAGTCATGAATGGAATTAATCCGGCATTAGTAAAGTACGGGGTATTTGTTGTTCCACAGGTGTTAGAGCAGTCCAGAGAGGAAAGATTAACGTCTAACAATAAGAAGTTGATCTATTCTATCTGCAAGATGCAATTCTCATTCTATGCGGATGATGGTTCCCATGTGGATGCAGTCACGATTGGTGAGGGTATGGATAGTGGAGATAAGGCTACGAATAAGGCAATGGCCATTGCATTTAAGTATGCATGCTTCCAAGTATTCTGTATTCCAACCGAAGAGATGAAAGATCCGGATGCAGAATGTCATGAGATTGTGAATGAGAAGATCGAGGAAACAAAGGTGAAAGCTATTAAGTCACTTGCAGAGAAGAAAGGAATTGCAGAAGTTACTATCTGTAATCAGTATAAGATTGGTTCATTTGCAGAAATGACATTTGATATATGGAATAGTGCTATGAGAAGACTTGATAAAACTCCGGATAAGGCGAGTGCATGATAGGAAATTTACAAGTGTGAAAAATTCCACACTTGTAACTAATGGTGCAAAGAATAGATAAGCAGAAAGGGACATCATGACAGGAAAGATTGTAGAGATTACCAGAGCATTATCGGGACGGTTTCATTTGACCTTGGAACTGAATGAAGATGATAAGGTCAAGAAAGTATATGACCAATTACACGATAAGCAGTTGATTGATATAGATATTAAGAATCATAAAAAGAAGCGATCGTTGGATGCAAATAATTATAGCTGGCATCTGATCACAGAGATAGCCAATGTCCTACGGGTAAGCAAGGATGAAATGTACGAGTATCTTATCGTTAAACATGGTCAGCCGCTATATAACGAGGATGGTTCTAGATCGCAGTTGTTTCTTCCATATGGTTCAGATCCTAGAATATATAACTTGCATCTAAAAAATATTGGCACGGAATATGATTTGAATACGGCATTGACGCATTATGAGGTATATCGTGGTCAATCAGATTATGACACAAGAGAGATGGCAGTATTTATAGATGGTCTGGTAGACGAAGCAAAAGAGTTGGGAATCGAGACCTTAACTTATGATGAACTTGAAAGGATGAAAGCAGCATGGAAAGCATAATTCAGAAAGAGAAAAAATGCTTTTTCTGTGACAGCGTATCCGGTGGAATATGTGGGTTGGAATCACATCATATATTCCCCGGATCTAACCGGAAATGGTCAGAGAAATATGGTTTGAAGGTATGGCTTTGTGGTGACGAACATCACCGGAACGGTCCGTTATCCGTTCACCGGAACAGAGAGGTAGCAAACCGATTGAAAGCAATCGGACAAGCCAAATTCGAAGAAACCTATGGAACAAGACAGGATTTCGTTCGGATATTCGGACGGAATTACATATAAGTAACTTATTAACGTATCTGAAATGCATGTGTTATACCACAGAAAATACATGTACCTGCCGCCGGTGGTCGGCGGTGGGAGAAAGGAGATATATGGCAAAAAGATATTACAAATATGGAGCACATAAGACTACGATAGATGGTCATACATTTGATAGCGCGAGAGAAGCAGAGAGGTATTGTGAACTTAAGGTAATGGTAAAAGCTGGGGTGATCAAACATCTGGAGTTACAGCCTAGTTTTCCTTTACAAGACGGTTTTGAATGCAAAGGCAAGAAGTATCGACCGGTCATCTATAAAGCTGATTTTGCGTACACAGACGAGCATGGAGAGTATGTTGTGGAAGATGTCAAGGGCATGGAAACGGATGTATTCAAGTTGAAGCGAAAGATGTTTATTAAGAAGTATGGCGATCAGTGCGACTTTCGGATTATCAAGTAGGGGGTGTGAGTATGTGTATTGAGGAATATATCCCCTATGGTAAGGACAATGCAATATCCAGAGAACAGCTATGCAGGGTTGCACGTTTGAGTGATCGCAAGATGAGACAGGAGATTGAGGATGCAAGAAAGAGATGTCCGATTATCAATCTACAAGATGGAAAAGGATATTACAGACCAACTGCCGAGGAAAAATCGGATGTTGAAGCATGGCTTAGAATCCAAAAGAGCCGGATGAATAAGATCCGAGAAGCTATGCTTGGTGCAAGAAATTACATTCAAGATGTATCAGGGCAGCTTAGTTTATTTGATTGAGGTGAGTAGGTGAGTAATTACGTTAAACTTGACCGGAAGATACTGGACTGGGAGTGGTATTTGAATATCAACACAAAGACATTATTCATACATATGCTCTTAAAGGCTAATTGGAAAGAAGGTCATTTTGAGGGTAAGACAATTCCAAAGGGTTCATTTGTGAGTTCGATACCTAAATTATCAGCGGAAACCGGACTGACAGAAAGAGAAGTACGAACATCAATCAGTCACTTAAAAGCGACAGGCGAATTGACAGTCAAAACTACTAATAAATACAGCGTTTTTACAGTGAAAAACTATGGTTTGTATCAAGCAAGCGACATGCAGAGTGACAGTCTAACGACAGACAAGCGACATTCTATTGACAGTCTAACGACAGCAATAGAAGAAGATAAGAAGGGAAACAAGAAAGAAGATATAAGAGTATCTAAAGATACTCTTTGTCAGACAGATGTCCGACGAGCTGTGGAAAAGTGGAATGAATTATCTGCCTGCGGAATCAAACCGGTAACAAAGGTGAACAGTGGTTCCAAGAGATATGATTCCCTGTGTGCAAGGATTCGTGAATATGGAATTGATACTGTGATAGCTGCTATCGAGCGGATTAAGGACAGTGACTTCTTGCAAGGGAAGAATAACCGTAATTGGATAATCACATTTGATTGGCTGGTGAAACCGAGCAACTTCCCGAAAGTTCTGGAAGGTAATTATGACAATAGTGGAGGTGAGAACAATCCAAGACCAAGATATTCAGCAGATAACGACGGATCAGATCAAACGGATTCAGAAAAATGTAGGGAATTCTGGGATAACCTATAAATGCCCAAGATGTAAAGATCAAGGATGGGTAGGGTATAGAG
>JBNMIW010000112.1:0-6179 GCA_050873485.1 Lachnospiraceae bacterium
CACCTGAGTTTCAGAATTTGTTGGAAACGGCAAAAAGGGGCGACGGGATTGTGGAGGAAGACGTATCAATTCCGAAATTATTGCAGGATGGAGAAGTGCTGTTTTATGATTTAAACAATTCCGGTATCATGGGGACGATCAGTTCTTGTGATATTTTCAAGGAGCCTGTAACAGCCATTGGTTATCCATGTGCAGACAAGGATGGATCTTATTTTTATCTGCATCATGCATTTGGCATATGTGCACAATCAGAGAATCCGGAAGGTGCATGGGATTTTCTGCGTACGTTAGTATCGAAAGAGCATCAGGAACGCATGATGGTGGAATTAGGAGCAACATTCATTCCGACAAGGAAGGATGTGTTTGATCGGATGCTTTCGGATCGGCAGATTACAGAAGAGTATGAAGATGAGTATGGTTATAGAATAGAACCGTTTTCGTATAGTGAAAGTTATGGAGATTATACTATTTCGTATGGCCCGTTGACAGATGAACAGATTCAGAAATTTCTTACGATCTTTAATAATACAAACAAAGTAGAGACAAGCAATAACGTAATCTGGAACATTGTGTCGGAGGAGACAAAGGCATATTATAAAGGAGAAAAAAATATAGACGAGACAACAAAAGTGATTCAGAATCGGATAGACACTTACATCAATGAACAACAGTAAGGAGTGCATTTAAACAATATAGGTGTGGCATATGCCACACCTATATTATGCAAATAACCCTACTCAGTACGTTCCTGACCCCAGAAGAAGAGTGCAACCGTTCCCGGTCCGGTATGGCTTCCGATAACCGTTCCGATATTATTGATCTCTACTTTTCCGTCAAGATTCGGGAATTTGGATTCGATCAAATCTGCGACTGCTCTTGCATCTTCGTAGCAGGCTGACTGGCTGATATAGCATTTGCCATCATAGTTAAGACCGTCCCTTGCTAATTCTTCCATTTTGCCAACAATGGCTTTGATGACTTTCTTTTTGGAACGTACTTTCTCACGTACGATCAATTTACCCTCGTTATTTACATTCATCAATGGGCAGATATTTAACATGTTACCAATGGTTCCGGCTGTCTTTGAAATACGGCCACCGCGGATAAAGAATGTCAGATCGCCAGAAAAGAACCAGTGATTCAGATTCAAAAGGTGTTCTGTTGCCCAATCTTTCAAAGCGTCAATATCCAGTCCTTCATCGCGTTTGGTTGCAAGCTCGTCCATTAAAAGCCCGTAACCGGAAGATGCTGCCAAAGAATCGATCATGTAGATCTTGCGATCCGGAAATTCTTCTAATAACATGTCTCTGGCAATGCATGCAGAGTTATATACACCGGAAATTCCGGAAGACAGGGTGAAATGCAGGATGTCTTTTCCCTCCTGTAAAAATGGGCGGAAATAATCCACAAATTCATCGGCGTTGACCTGTGAAGTCTTCGTCATGGCACCATCAGCCATCTTCTGATAGAATTCCGGAAGCGGAATGGATTGTCCAAGATCGTCCGGATAAGTAATATCATCCAACATAAAATGAAAACATATATAGTGAATATCTCTCTGTTCAAAATGTTCTTTGGATAAGTCTGCTGTAGAACAGCAGGAAAGAATATAATCGCTCATAAAAACCTCCCTTGTGTAAACATACATATAATTATATGCAATATATAAAACAATTATAACATATCTGAAATGCAGATACTAGAAGTTTCTATCTCCAAGGTATAAGTTTAAGAAGCAGTCTGGTCAGGAAAGATGGAAATGACTTAATATAGAATCCAATTCTCGCACAAAAAGATGGATATACGTTGTCAACAATGATACAATCATGTTAAGTTATCAGATAGCACTTGTGCGGAAACATACATTGTTATTTGCGTCTGACTATTGTATCGCATGCAGACTAATGTAGATTAAGACGGGGGAATCATACTATGAGGAAGATAATTGGGATTATTCTGGAAGTATTGTTTATATGGATGTGTGTAATTCCTGTATGTGCACAGGATGGGGGATGCGTTGTTGTCAAAGACCGGGCTTCCTTTTATCAGGAGATCTCGAAGCAGATCCTGTCACACCAGAAAAGTAAGGTGTATATTACGGATGTGGGATCGCTTGGAAATGATCTGGATGAATTATTAAAGGGGTATTATTATCATTATGATGCGGACAATCCCACTGCAAGTGGAAGTTATCTGTGTTACTACATGGAGAGTTGGGAGATAGAGTATTATAAAGGCGGTAGATACAGAGACGGACATAACTGTAAGATGGAGATTAGAATATCTTATAGATATCCAAAGAAAGAAACAGATATCTATTTTAAAAGAATGAAAGAGCTTGCCGGAAGCCTTAAGAAGGATACGGACTATAAGAGTGTTAAAGCGGTACACGATTATCTTATTAAGAATTATGCGTATGACCAAAGTATGGTGAACCGGTCAGATTATGATGGATATATGACCGGGAAAATGGTGTGTCAGGGATATTGTACGGCAGCATTTTATCTGTTGTCGGAGATGGGGATACCTGCAAGGGTTGTATTGGGAGCATCCGAGGATTATCAAAAGGATACCGACCATGCGTGGAATGTAGTCCGAGTAGATGGTAAATGGTACAATATGGATGTCACATGGGATGACGGCGGCTGGCTGCCGGATTATACCTTCTTTTTGAAGAGTGATGCAGATTTTTACAAGCATACGAGAGAGGGATATTATGACTATGATAAAGATATGGCATTGTCTTCTTATCCGGTAAGAGATCCGAAACGGACTATTGGTGGATGTATTATTTTTCTTGTGATCATAATAGATGCAGGCATGATAATCAGGAGAAAGAGACGGCAACAAGAGGAATAGAACCATTAAAAGTATACAACATTTAGAAAAAGCAGGTCTTTTGAGGAAAAAGGACTTGCTTTTTTTTGATTTACTTATACAATAATAAATAAGTATGCATATTTGTCTAATGGTAACGGAGCAGGGGCGCAAGGTGCATACGGGACGAAGCAATTGTAGTAGATCAGGTGAGAAATTACCTGAAGTTAGGAGAGTATCATGAACAAATTAGAGCTTCAGAAGAAAGCAAATCAGCTTAGAAAGCACATTGTGACTTCTTTGCATGCTGCGAAATGTGGACATCCGGGTGGATCGTTATCCGCAGCAGACATTATTACGTATTTGTATTTTGAGGAGATGAATGTAGATCCTAAGAATCCGAAGAAGGAAGACAGGGATCGTTTTGTATTGTCAAAGGGACATGTGGCACCGGCATTATATGGTGCACTTGCCATGAAGGGATATTTTCCGGAGGAGGAGCTTTTGAAGCTTCGTAAGACCGGACAGATGTTACAGGGACATCCGGATATGAAAGGAACACCTGGTGTTGATATGTCAGCCGGTTCATTGGGACAAGGTATTTCCGTTGCTGTTGGTATGGCATTGTCTGCAAAGCTTTCCAATGAGGATTATCGTGTGTATACATTATTAGGAGATGGAGAGATTCAGGAAGGTCAGGTCTGGGAGGCTTCTATGTTTGCGGGACATCGCAAACTGGACAATCTCGTTGTGATCGTAGACAACAATAATTTGCAGATTGACGGAAGCATTGAGGATGTATGTTCTCCTTATCCGATCGCAGACAAGTTCAAAGCATTTAATTTCCATGTAATGGAGATAGATGGTCATGATTTTGATGCGATTGAAGCAGCATTTAAAGAGGCAAAACAGACAAAGGGTATGCCGACTGCAATTATCGCAAAGACGATCAAAGGAAAGGGTGTTTCCTTCATGGAGAACCAGGCTTCATGGCATGGTGCAGCACCAAATGATGAACAGTATGCAGTAGCAATGGAAGATTTGGAAAAGGAGGCAGCCACATTATGTCAGAAGTAAAGAAGATTGCAACTCGTGAGAGTTACGGAAATGCTTTAGTAGAACTTGGAAGAGAGCATGACAATGTCGTTGTATTGGATGCTGATCTTGCAGCAGCAACCAAGACGGGGATTTTTAAGAAAGAATTTCCGGAAAGACACATCGATTGCGGTATTGCTGAGTGTAATATGATTGGAATTGCCGGCGGTCTTTCTTTGACAGGCAAGGTTCCTTTTGCAAGTAGTTTTGCAATGTTTGCAGCGGGACGTGCGTTTGAACAGGTTCGTAATACGGTTGGTTATCCCAAATTAAATGTAAAGATTGGTGCAACTCATGCAGGAATCTCTGTTGGTGAGGATGGTGCAACCCATCAGTGTAATGAAGATATTGCATTGATGAGAACAATCCCGAATATGGTAATCATTAATCCGGCGGATGATGTAGAAGCAAGGGCGGCTGTCAAAGCTGCATATGAACATGTAGGTCCTGTTTACCTCCGTTTTGGAAGACTTGCAGCACCGGTGATCAATGATAATCCGGAATATAAGTTTGAATTGGGAAAAGGTGTGACACTGCGGGAAGGCAAAGATATTACAATTGTTGCGACAGGATTGGAAGTATCCTTTGCATTAGAAGCAGCACAAATGCTGGAAAAGGATGGAATTGATGCGAGAGTGATCAATATTCATACGATCAAACCAATTGATGAAGAGATCATTGTAAAGGCTGCAAAGGAGACAAAGAAGATCTTTACAGTAGAAGAACATTCTATTATTGGTGGTTTGGGATCGGCAGTATGTGACGTTGTTTGTGAGAAACAGCCTGCACTGGTATACAAGATCGGAATGAGAGATCGTTTTGGAGAGTCAGGACCGGCAATGGAACTTCTTCACAAATATGAATTGGATGCAGAAGGCATTTACAATCAGATCAAAGCGAATATGTAATAGAGCATAAAAAGGACGGATACAGGTTGTATCCGTCCTTTTTATTTTACAGGAAAGTTCGTCGCAGGAGACGTTTTGTTTTTAGACGATTTCGAGGATCGTGTTGACTACGTTATCGTTCTGCTCCGGTTTCATGAAACAGAAACGGATGTATTTGTCACCTAGTCCCTCGTAGTCGGTACAATCGCGGATCATAAAACCACGCTTGATGCAGTAATCGAATACATCGGATGCAGTCTGCTCTTCTTTGAGCAGTTTGATCAATACGAAATTGGCTTCCGGTTTGAAGACCTTGATCGTTTTCCTGCTGCAAAGTGCGGAATAGATCAGGTTTCGTTCGGTCTGGATCAGACTCTTCGTAAGGTTGATGTAATGGTCATCGGAGAACATGACACCGGCAACGGAGGCATATACGTTGATATTCCAAGGAGTCTTTTCGTTGGTGGTCTCTTCCAAAAAGTCTTCGTTGTTGGTGATCGCATAACCGAGGCGGAGACCAGGGGATGCAAAGAATTTGGAAACACTTCGCAATACGATAAGATTGTCATATTTTTTGGTAAGCGCAATAGAGGAAATTAAGTGGACATCTTTTACAAATTCCACATAAGTCTCATCTACCATGACAAAGATATTAAGCTCTAAACACCGTGCAAGGATCATGTCCATCTGATCTTTGGTGATCACTTTGCTGGTTGGATTATTTGGATTACAGATGATCAGAAGATCAATGGATTCATGGAGTGCCTTTAAGAACATATCCACATCCAGTTCAAAATCATCTAAGTTCTTTAACATGTAAGTAGAAATCTCACTTCCTGCAAGCTGTGCAGCACGTCCATATTCGGAATAGGTCGGTCCGATGATCATAGTCTGCTTAGGAGCAAGTGTCTTAATTGTCAGATCGATCAATTCGGATGTTCCGTTTCCTAAAATGATCTTGTCCGGATCTGCACCGCAATAGTTGGAAATTGCTTCCCGCAGACTGGCGTAATCGCGGTCCGGGTATGCTTTGATGGCATCTACATTATCGATCAGTGCCTGTCTGGCAACCGGAGAGATACCGAGCGGATTGACATTCGAAGCATAAGGAATGATGGATTCCTGATCTATATGATAACGTTTCGCAATAACTTCAAGGTCACTGCCGTGAAAGGATTGTGCTACCTTGCCCATAAAATTAACCTTCTTTCTATTTGTTCTTTTCTTATCAAATGAAATTTGGTATAATTACAACATTGAACCCTACGAAACATCAAGAGAAATAAGGAAATACCAATGAAGAGCAAAGTTGAACAATATGCGAAAGGGGATTTCTATGTAGAATACCCAGAGATCCAGCTTTCCAAGCAGTATTTACAA
>JBNMIW010000113.1:0-6122 GCA_050873485.1 Lachnospiraceae bacterium
ATTATTTGGAACTAGAAGGAGAAATGACATCAGAATATTATCCGCATAAGTTAAAAGATAATAAATATTGCATATATTTTAAATGTGAGCCACAAAAAGGAGAACAAGAAGGGGAAAAGTCAAACTGAAAAATAAAGGATGTTTGATCCCTAGGGACAGCATTGTATTGTTAATCATGATTATGATCTGTATAAGGATTGTATATGTCAATACACATGTAAGAATGCCGGAGGTTCATTCGGTTACACAAGGGGAACCATTGGAGTATAGAGGAAATGAATACCGGATTCAGAAAGTAAATTTGTGGAAGTATACAGATTATTATGAAGCAAATTCAAACCTGGAACAATATATGGATGCGGATGAAATGGAAAAATGCAGGGTGATAGAGGTTGAGTTTCAGATCGATCTTAAGGAAGAAGATAATGTATTTGATCCCAATATCTCAATTCAGTGCGCGTATGATTGTCAGGGAATCGATCCGTTCTGGTTTTCGGAATTGAATCCGGGCTTGGTCAATGGAGATTTTCATTCAGGAGATGTTGTAGTCCTGTCATATGTAATATATCAGGAAAATCTTACCCGGCAGCAATGGCAACAGGTAGTGGACGGAAAGATGCCATATACATTGATTTTTAGTTCTTATCCGATTAAGAATCAGATGCAGATTACGGATGTAGAGAAGGTGGGATTAGATGCAGAAGAATAGAATGCAAAGACAGGTCTGGAAAGTAGAAATTAAAAAAGCATTACGGTCAAAAGGGTTTCAGGTTGCAATTATAATCGGAATTCTGATATGTATATTGCAGATGGTATGGGTATATCGAAATACCTATGCGGTGAATGAATCGGAGTATCAGCATGTAATGACGTTGTCGGAGAAAGATGAGGGATATGGCACCTGGTTTGAAATGGGAATTTTGGAAGGATGGCTGGGATGTGAGGTATATTCTCCGTATAATCAGTTGTATTTCATTATTTTTCCGTTGTTGGCAGCGATGTCGTATGGATTGTCCTATTATAATGAGTGGGAATCCGGATATGCGGGACAAATGCTGATTCGTTGCGGAAGAAAGACCTACCAAAATGCCAAGTTTGGAGCTGTTTTTATAAGTGGTGGACTGGCGGTGACAATTCCATTGCTGCTTCATCTTATAGGAACTGCATGTTATTTACCGGCAATAGGAGTAGAACCGATATCGCGGCAGGCAATGGTTGCAAATCGGGATATATGGTCAGGATTGTATTATGAAGCTCCCGTACTATATGCGTTGTGTTACACCGGAGTAGATTTTGTGTATGGAGGAATCTTTGCTTGTATGACATTGGCAGGATCTAAGTGGTTTTCAAATCGGTTTGCGGCGGTGTTGTTTCCGATGGTTGTATATTGTACCTGTTGGTTTGGATTGACGAGTCTGGTTCCGGAATGGAATCTGTATAATGTGATGATACATATCAACCCGGCGCAGACTTACGGAACAGATCAATTAGCAGTTTTATCTTTTATAACGGGAGTTCTGCTTATATGTATTGTGGCAGTTTTCAAGATAAGTAACCGGCGGCGTGATATAACGGAATAAGGGAGATAGATATGCAGATACAAATAGAACATTTAACAAAGAAAATTAAGGGAGTTACGGTATTAGATGATATTACATATTCTTTTCAGGGAGGTCGGATCTATGGATTAAGTGGGAAAAATGGTTGTGGCAAAACGATGCTGATGCGCTCGATTGCAGGACTGATTTATCCGACAAGTGGAAAGATTATGATTGATGGGGAGATACTTGGAAAAGATATATCCTTTCCTAAGAGTATGGGTTTATTGATAGAAAATCCTGTGTTTTTAAGAGATTATACGGGTTTTGAAAATCTGCGGTTGTTGGCAGGGATACAGGGTGGAATATCGGATGATGAGATACGGGAAGTGTTGGAGAAAGTAGGATTGCTGCCGGATGATAAAAGAAAGTATTATAAGTATTCCCTGGGAATGAGACAGCGGTTGGGGATTGCGGCCGCCATCATGGGAGAACCGGACGTAATTTTGTTAGACGAGCCGATAAATGCGATTGATGTAGATGGAGTAGAAGAGATAAGGGATACCATCCGGAATCTGGTTGATGAGAACCGGATTATCATTATTGCGTGTCATGACAAAGAAGAAATGGATTATATGGCGGACACTGTGATTCGTATGGCGGAAGGGCGTATTGGGGAAGGTGAGAGTGTATGAAGTGGCTGCGTTTTCTAAATTATGACATAGAAGAGGGGCTTTTTCGTTTTTGGAAACGTTATCTTTTGGTGATTTTGTTAGGGGTTATTGTGTGTGCGATCTTCCAAAATTCCATGGATTATTTTATAAAGCTGTATCAGGAAGGGTTTTCCCCATTGGAATATGGAATGAATGCATTCTGGGGTAGATATCCATATCATTATGATCCGGATGTTTTAGACAGCTTTCAGGTTCCTTTTTCCTGGATCATGGAATATTTACTGCTTGCGTATTGCATCGGAAGTTATGTGGCAGAGGATATGCAGGGGTTGGGAATCCAACTGATGACAAAGAGTGGGCAGCGCTTTATCTGGTGGATGTCAAAGTGTATCTGGTGTATTGTGGTAAATTTAGTATATTTTGGACTGATATGGGGCGTAAACATGGCATTTTCCTGGATCATGATAGGAGATGTACATTTCGTGAAACATGAGATGCTTTTAGAAGCCTGCTATGGAAGAGAGGTTGTGCAGACATCTGTTGCACAATTGTTGTGCATGACATTATTGTTACCTGTTTTGGTTGGAATCGTGCAATCTTTGTTTCAGATAATTTTGTCTATTAAAATTGGAAGTATCCCTTCATTGGTTGTAACATCTGGCATTTTAGTAGTGTCGACTTACTATTCAAATCGCTTTCTGGTACATGGATATGCGATGGTAACCAGATATTATATGGATGATATGTATACAGATTATGTTCCGTTGGATAGTCAATTTGCTTTGATCTATTTGCCTGTATGTATGTTGATCTTAATTGGAGTCGGATACAAGGTCATTCAGAAAAAGGATATATTAGGATAATCAAAATTATATAATAAAGAATAAGAAAGCCAGCTATAGGAATTGCCTATAGCTGGCTATTTAAATTTCCTAGTGGACAAGTAGGAAATACCGTGGTAGTATAAACCTTGTAAACAGGTAGGAAATAAAAACAACAAAAAATATAGAGTGGCAAGACCACGGAAAGAGGTACGATTATGAGTAAGAAACCATACGCAGAAAGAAATTTAAAATTTGAAACATTACAGTTACATGTAGGACAGGAGCAGCCAGACCCAGTGACTGACGCAAGAGCAGTTCCAATTTATCTGACATCTTCTTATGTATTCCATAACAGCCAGCATGCAGCGGATCGTTTTGGTCTTCGTGATGCAGGTAACATCTATGGAAGATTGACAAATCCGACAGAAGATATCTTCGAGCAGAGAATCGCAGCATTAGAGGGTGGTGTAGCAGCCTTAGCAGTTGGTTCCGGTGCAGCAGCATTGACATATGCAATTCAGGGTGTTGCTCATGCAGGAGACCATGTAGTAGCAGCAAAGAACATTTACGGTGGTACATATAACCTGTTAGCACATACACTTCCGGATTACGGAATTGAAGCAACATTTGTAGATCCATTTGATTATGATGCGATTAAGGCAGCAATCAAGGACAATACAAAAGCAATTGAGATTGAGACATTAGGTAATCCGAATTCAGAAGTTGTGGATATCGAGAAGATTGCAAACATCGCACATGAAGCAGGCATTCCATTGATCGTAGATAATACATTCGCAACACCTTACCTGGTTCGTCCGATTGAGTATGGTGCAGATATCGTAGTACATTCTGCAACTAAGTTTATTGGTGGACACGGAACAACAATCGGTGGTGTCATCATTGACAGTGGTAAATTCGACTGGACAGCAAGTGATAAGTTCCCATGGTTGACAGAGCCAAATGTATCTTACCATGGAGTTTCCTTTGCAAAGGATTGCGCTCCGGCAGCATTTGTTACATATATTCGTGCGATTCTGCTTCGTGATACAGGAGCAACAATTTCACCGGTACATTCTTTCATTTTCCTTCAGGGCTTGGAGACATTATCTCTTCGTGTAGAGCGTCATGTAGAAAATGCATTAAAGGTTGTACAGTATTTGAAAGATCAGCCATTAGTAGAGAAGGTAAATCATCCTTCTATCTCAACAGATCCGGAGCAGCAGGCACTTTATAAGAAGTATTTCCCAAATGGTGGTGGTTCTATCTTCACATTTGAGATCAAAGGTGATGCGAAGAAAGCACAGCAGTTCATTGATGAGTTAGAGTTATTCTCACTGCTTGCCAACGTTGCAGATGTGAAGTCATTAGCAATCCATCCGGCATCTACCACACATTCAGAGTGCAACGGGGCAGAGTTGTTAGATCAGGGTATTAAGCCAAATACCATTCGTCTTTCAATCGGTACAGAGAACATCGATGATATCATTGAAGATCTTGATGAGGCATTTAAGGCAATTCAGTAAATAGAATAGATCTTCCTGGGTATATTAATTATAATTGCGAAATGAAAAAGGGTTACCGTATTTATAGGTAACCTTTTTTCGACGTTACGAGGTATAGTTGTAGGTGACGAATACAGGTTTGTGTGGTATGATGATTAGCAGTTCATAGTAAGGTAGATACGTTAGAGGAGTTATATATGTTAGACCAGTTTTCGAGAACACAGTTATTATTAGGAAAAGAAGCAATGGATCGGTTGGCACAGGCCAGAGTTGCCGTGTTTGGAATCGGCGGTGTAGGTGGATATGTAGTGGAAGCACTTGTACGGAGTGGTGTAGGTGCGATCGATCTGATTGATGATGACAAGGTATGTCTGACCAATCTCAATCGGCAGATCATTGCAACGAGAAAGACGATTGGAAAGTATAAGACAGAAGTTACGAAAGAACGCATCTTAGAGATCAATCCCAATTGTAAAGTAGAGATGCATAATTGTTTCTATTTGCCGGAGACGAAAGATGAGTTTGATTTTGGGGCGTATTCGTATGTTGTAGATGCGGTGGATACAGTGACCGCAAAGATTCAGCTTGTGATGCAGGCACAAGAGACGAATACTCCGATCATTAGCTGTATGGGAGCAGGAAATAAACTCAATCCGGCAGAATTTGAGGTGGCAGATATCTACAAGACTTCTGTGTGTCCGCTTGCAAAGGTAATGCGCCGGGAATTGAAGAAACGTGGTGTCAAGAAGTTAAAGGTGGTTTATTCGAAGGAGAAAGCCATCCGTCCGATCGAAGATGAGTCGATCAGTTGCAGAAATCATTGTGTATGTCCGCCGGGTACAGCAAGAACCTGTAATGAACGGCGGGATATTCCGGGATCGACCGCATTTGTACCGGCAGTAGCAGGTCTTATCATTGCATCAGAAGTGATCAAAGATCTTAGCGGTGTGCAGGCACGATAATTATGGTATGGATTACATCAGATAGAAAAATAGTCGGTGACATGAATAAATCAGTGGTTGCTGGAAATCATGCAGGAAGGAATATAAGAAATGTTCAGGAAGAAGATTGAGGAGATAGAACAGGATAAGAGAGATAAACAGATTATTGATCTGCGAAGCCCGGAGGAATATGAGAAAGAGACATATCCGGGAGCTGTGAATCTGTTCTGGGAAGAATTGGAAGAACACACGGAAGAGATTGCGAAAGATAAGCCGGTTTATCTCATTTGTTATACCGGACAGAAGAGTGATGAGATAGCGGAGAATCTGGCTGAACAGGGATATGAGGCATATAGTATTCAGAATGGTTTTCATTCTTATCTGCGGTTAAAATTACAACGCATGATGGAACAGGGCGAAGAGCCGGAGATCAACTGTAAGTATGTGGAACGCAGTATTGTCAAACGATTCCGCAAAGAGATCTGGCGTCCATTTGTAAAAGGGATCAATGAATATGATATGATTCAGGATGGAGACCGGATTGCAGTCTGTATCTCCGGTGGCAAGGATTCCATGCTGATGGCAAAGCTGTTTCAGGAGCTCAAGCGGTACAGCCCTGTGCACTTTGAGGTGCAGTACGTGG
>JBNMIW010000114.1:0-6118 GCA_050873485.1 Lachnospiraceae bacterium
CTCAAATATGTCAGCCGTGGTGGATTGAAGCTTGAAAAGGCAATGAAACATTTTGATGTGACATTAGCCGATAAGGTCTGTATGGATGTAGGTTCTTCGACAGGGGGATTTACCGATTGTATGTTACAAAATGGAGCAGTAAAAGTATATGCTGTGGATGTCGGACATGGACAGCTTGACTGGAAACTTCGAAATGATCCGCGTGTCGTTTGCATGGAGAAGACGAATATTCGATATGTAACACCGGATCAGATTGAAGAACCGGTGGAGTTTGCATCCATTGATGTGTCATTTATTTCACTTACAAAAGTATTGGGACCGGTTAAGGAACTGTTGACCGATGACGGTGAGATTGTATGCCTGATCAAGCCGCAATTTGAAGCGGGTAGAGAAAAGGTTGGAAAAAAGGGAGTTGTACGGGATAAGAATGTGCACAAGGAAGTGATCCATATGGTAATGGAGTATGCGCAATCCATTGGATTTACATTGTGTAACCTTGAGTTTTCTCCGATAAAAGGTCCGGAAGGCAATATTGAGTATTTGTTGCATCTGAGCAAGGATGCAGATCATCCGACCGGACAACTTGACGTAGAGGCAGTGGTAGAAGATTCCCATGGGACATTAGATAAATAGTGAGGAAAGAGTCATGAAACGTTTTCTGATCGCAACCAATTTTATAAAAGACGAGAATCTGTCCCTGACTTCTAAGGTGGAACGTTATATAGCGGAACATGGTGGCAGCAGTACAAGAATCAATGGACAGCAGGGAGATTATAGTGCATGGATTCCCAAGGAGGAACAGGTCAGACCATATGATTGTGTAATTGCTCTTGGGGGCGATGGCACTATTTTAAAGGTAAGTAGAGATCTGCGGCATATGAATATTCCAATTGTCGGTGTGAATCTTGGAACATTGGGATTTTTGGCTGAGATTGAACCGGAACAGATCTATCCGGTGCTGGATCGTCTGTTGACAGATGATTATGAATTAGAAGAACGCATGAATATATGCGGTTGTATATACAAATGCGGGCAGGAGCAACCGCTTTTGGAAGATGTTGCCTTAAATGATATTGTGGTATCAAGAGCCGGGTTTTCCAGAGTCATCGGTCTTAGGGTATATGTGAATGGCAGAGTGATGGATATATATGAGGCAGATGGCGTGATCGTCAGCACGCCGACCGGATCGACCGGTTATAATCTGTCTGCGGGAGGACCGATTGTATCTCCTAAGACGAATGTCATGATCATTACCCCGATCTCTCCGCATTCGCTTACATCAAAGAGCATTGTATTAGGGGATGCAGATGAGATCGTGTTAGAAGTTTTGAAGATGCGAAAAGCTCAGGAAGAGGAAGCAATTGTGAATTTTGATGGTCAGCCGGGAACGCAGTTATCAACCGGAGACAGAGTAGTCATACGAAAAGCGGAACAGACTACTCAAATGGTCAAATTGTTTGATGTCAGTTTCTATGAGGTACTTCGTGAAAAGATGTCAAATCATTTATGATGAAAAGTGATTTGCGGGAAGTACAAAAAGAATAGACAGATATCATGGAAATAAGGTGATCCGATGAAAGAAAACAGACAGAACAAGATTAAGGAAATTATTGAAACGCATGCAATTGAAACGCAGGAGGAGTTGCTAAGTCAGTTGTTAAAGCAAGGATTTTCAACGACGCAGGCAACAATTTCACGGGATATCCGGGAAATGCATTTGACGAAAGTACCGGATGGAACAGGTAAGCAGAAGTATGCCATGATTCAGAATACAGATACCGATGTGACAAAGAAGTATCATCAGGTATTAAGTGCAGGTATTCTGAGTATGGATTATGCTGAGAATATAATTGTAGTCCGAACGGTATCAGGTATGGCAATGGCGGTAGCTGCGGCACTTGATAACATGGATCTGCAGGGTTTTTTGGGTTGTATTGCAGGAGACGATACAATCTTTGCTGTGGCGAGAAGCAAAGGATTTTGTAAGGAAATTATTGCGGAAGTCAAAAAAGTGGCATCTGACGATTGAGTTGGAGGTATAATATGTTACTAAATTTACATATTAAGAATATGGCATTAATTGATGAGATTGAGATTGATTTTTCGGATCATTTAAACATTTTAACCGGAGAGACCGGTGCAGGAAAGTCAATTATCATTGGTTCCGTCATGTTAGCATTAGGTGGGAAGACACCAAAAGATTTTGTTAGAAAAGATGCACCATATGGTTTGGTGGAATTATTGTTTTCCGTAGAGGATGAAGAAACATTAGAAAAATTAAAAGAATTAGAAGTTCCGGATCTTGAAGATGGAGAACTCGTGTTGTCCAGAAAGATAATTGGAAACCGAAGTGTCAGCAAGGTAAATGGAGAAACGGTGACACTTTCCAAGGTGAAAGAGATTGCTTCTTTGTTATTGGATCTGCATGCACAACATGAACATCAATCCTTATTAGTTCCTGCCAATCATATAAAGATGTTAGATCGTTATGGTCAGGACCGGATTGAAAAAGAAAAAGCAGCAGTTGCGGCGTACTATCGGGAATATATTGAAATCAAAAAAGAGTTGGATGCAAATTCATTAGATCAGGAAGAAAAGAAACGCCAGATGGATCTGATCGCATTTGAATTGCATGAGATTGAAGAGGCATCGCTAAAAGATGGTGAAGATGAACATCTGGAGGAGGATTACCGCAAAGCAGCCAATGGAAGAAATATTACGGAAAGTCTTGCAAACGCCCATACTGTTATGGAAGATAGTGCACAGGAGGCAGTGGATCGGGCTTTGCGTGAAATGATGAGTGTTTCGGAATACGATGAGGAACTGGCATCACTGACCGACTCCCTGTCAACAATCTCGGATCTGATGACGGATTTTTCAAGAGGAACACGATTGTATCTGGAAGAACATACATTTTCGGAAGCAGAATTTCAGATGTTAGAGGACCGATTGAACACTTTGAATCATTTAAAGGCCAAATACGGAAAGACAATATCGGATATCTTTGTTTACCGGGATCAGTTACAGGAACGGTTGGAGCGGTTAGAGCATCAGGAAGATTATGTGGAACAATTAAAAGAGCAGCTTGCTCATGTAGAACTTGATCTGAAAGAGGCTTGCCGGATATTAACGGAAAAACGGAAAAAGATTGCACAAACATTATGTAAAAATATCACCTGTGCATTGGTAGATCTGAATTTCTTAGATGTCCGATTTGATATGGTATTTGAAGCATTGGATTCTTACACAGCATCCGGAGCGGATCATGCATATTTTATCATATCAACCAATGTTGGCGAAGATATGAAACCATTATGGCAGGTTGCTTCCGGCGGTGAGCTTTCGAGAATTATGCTTGCCATGAAATCCTGTTTAGCAGACGTTGACCGGATTGAAACATTGATTTTTGATGAAATTGATGTCGGAATCAGTGGACGGACAGCACAGATGGTTGCTGAAAAGATTCATGCAATTGCAAGAAAACATCAGGTAGTCTGTATTACGCATCTTCCGCAGATCGCAGCGATGGCATCACAGCATTATCTGATTGAAAAACAGGTAATAGATGGAAAAACGGTTACTAACATTTATCCATTAGATGAAACACAGCAGGTAAATGAACTTGCTCGATTGATCGGTGGAGTAGAGATAACCGAAACGGTTTTGCAAAGTGCAAAAGAAATGAAAGAATTGGCAATCAAGGCAAAGGTTGACTGATTGATTTAGGTAATGAGAACTCATACTAAATATAACATTTGGTATGGGTTCTTTTGTTTTGCAAAAAAAAGATAATATGAACGATATTTATAAAGAAAAAGGAAGGTGCAAAGAGATGAAGGTGTATAGACGGATATTAAAAGGTTTGCTTTGTGCAAATGTGATGTTTGTTTTAATTGCAGCATCATGCGGATACCAAGAAGAACAACGGGAGAAAGAGATTGCCAAAACAAATGCCACATTGTCAGGGCAGCAGACCGATAATGCAAAAAAAATATTAAAGAAAAAAGTAATACCGGTTGGAAAAACAGTCGGGATATATATTAATACACAGGGAATTTTAGTGATTGATACAGGAGAAGTTACAGATGTGAATGGGAAAAAATCAAATCCTGCAAAAAATCGTCTGATAAAAGGAGATTATATCCGGAAACTGAACGGAAAAACGATGGAAACAAAGAAACAGTTAATTCAGGCGATCACGGACTGTAAAGGGGAAAGCCTGGTGTTTGATGTATTAAGAAAGGGAGAAAAGATTTCTGTACAGGTTGAGCCGGTTGAAACAGGAAGTGGTGTATATAAAGTTGGAATCTGGGTAAGGGATGATCTGCAGGGTTTGGGTACGATCACATATGCATATGGAAATCATTATGGGGCATTAGGTCACAGTATAACGGATGTAGATACGGGGGAATTGTTACAGGTATCGGGAGGAGAGATCTACGCAGCTGATATTTTTGGAGTGGAAAAAGGAATTGCGGGTACTCCGGGAGAGATAGAGGGTATGATTTCGTATCAGAAAGAAAATATTGTCGGAAATATTGAAAAGAACAGATTATATGGAATATTTGGAAATATGACAGAAAACTTACAACAGGAATTGCAAAAAGAAAAGGCGATGCCGATTGCAACAATGGATGAGATTAAGAAAGGAAAAGCGTATATACAGTCTTATGTAAGCGGAAAAAAACAATTATATGAAATAGAGATTGTCAATATTCATAGAAATGATAATGGAGATAAAGAAATGGAATTAAAAGTTACGGATGATTCTCTGATTGATTTAACGGGAGGAATTGTTCAGGGAATGAGCGGAAGTCCAATCTTGCAAAATGATAAAATGATTGGAGCCGTTACGCATGTTTTTGTCAATGATCCGACAAGGGGATATGCAATTTTAATTGAAAATATGATAAGTAATGAATAATTTGTCGAAAATAAAATATAATTTGTGTATTATGATGTCGATTAAGTTAAGATGTCTTTTTGTATAAAGAAAAATTGAAAAATTCTATTTATAATTTTGTCTTGCGACAACTTATCATTCGCTTGCGAATCTGATATAGTCATATATGGTCGATGTTGCTATGTTTCTGTCAGCGGGGTGCATAGTTTATGACGAATTTCATATAGTAGGAGGGAAATATGATTCGCGTAATGATAGGGAACCATGACGAGACGATGCGAAAGAAGATGGAGGATGTTGTACGAAAGCAAACACAGTGTCGTTTAATCGGAACGTATGAAAAGGGAAATCTTTTATTGTCCGGTATTCAGGAAAATGAACCGGATGTGGTTCTGTTGAATCCGGTTCTGCCTGGGTTAGACGGAATAGGAGTAATTGAAAAGATACGGTCAGATGTACAATATGATGGAATCCGGTTTATTCTGGTTGCAAACTCCAAACAGACAAAAGTATTAGAAATACTGAGAAACAGAAAAAATGTAAAATTTTTTCCGTGGGAAAACAATGTAGAAACATTAGAAAAGTGTATGATTGAGAGTCCTAAGACAACAGGAGCACAGGAACGTTCGGTTCAGCTAGAGGATATTGTCGTAGAACGGGGAAATCAGAAAAAGGATCTCAATCTGATCGTAACACAAATGATTCATGAGATTGGTGTACCGGCACACATTAAAGGGTATTTGTATCTGCGCACGGCAATCCTTATGGCAGTAGAGAATGTGGATGTATTGAATGCGGTCACAAAACAATTATATCCGGATATTGCCAGAGAACATGGAACAACTGATACCAGAGTAGAACGTGCGATACGGCATGCGATTGAAGTCGCATGGGAACGGGGAAATATTGATATGATTCATGAATTATTCGGTTATACCATTCAGGCAGATAAAGGAAAACCCACGAATTCGGAATTTATCGCACTGATGGCTGATCGGATACGGTTAGAACAAATGCAGGCATAATGTAAAAAGATTGTTGGCAGCGATCTTTTATAGGAGAATGACATACGCATTCATTAGGGAGGAACAAATGCGAGACAGTATGAAAATATTAATTGCTTCTGAACGAAGCAGAGACATTTATGGAAAGTTATTCGAATCCATGAAGGAATTTGAATATGTGATCCGGGAAACGACAGCAGGATTTGATGAC
>JBNMIW010000115.1:0-6115 GCA_050873485.1 Lachnospiraceae bacterium
ACATTATATATTATGGATCAGGTAAGCGATAAAAAGAATAAGGAAGAAAACTGGGTAGAAGATATTTCGTTAAAAGCTGCAATGAATCGTTTGTCGGAAAGGGAATATAATATTATCCGGCTGCGCTTCTTTGAGGGAAAAACACAGACGGAGGTTGCAAAAGAGATAGCAATATCACAGGCACAGGTGTCGCGCCTTGAAAAATCGGCGTTGAAAAGCATGAAAAATTATCTGGATATTTAACAGGAAATCCGTTGTCAAGTCTCACAAAATATGCTATAATTTGGCTTAATTATTGTACGAAATAGTGCAAAAGAGAATTATAAGCCGTTAAGGCATGAAGGAGGCATATAGATTATGAAACATTTAATATTAGTTACGTCACCACCAGCTTGTGGTAAGACATTTATTTCCAAGCAGCTGGCAAAGGCATTGACCAATTGTGTATATTTGGATAAGGATACATTAATTGTATTGTCAAAGCAGATCTTTAAGGTGGCAGGTCAGGAGTATAACCGGTCTTCTGATTTCTTCCAGAAAGAGATTCGTGACTATGAATATTATTGTGTTTTGGATCTTGCAATGGAAGCGTTGGATTATAATGATACTGTTTTGATCAATGCACCATTTACAGAAGAGATCAGAGATGATGAGTATTTGGATTCTTTACGTGAACGTCTTGCAAAGCATGGAGCAGAATTAGTTGTAATCTGGGTGAATACAAGAGTTGAAGTATGTAAGGAAAGAATGATCAAGCGTAATTCTGACCGCGATACATGGAAGCTGGAACATTGGGATGAATACATTGCAGGTTGTAATTTTAACCAGCCGGATAACATTAAGGAATTGATCGTATTTGAGAATTCTTCAGAAGAGGAATTTAATGAGTCAATTAAGAGAGTAGTAAAGCAGTTAAGAGGCGAGTAAGAGAGTAACGGCGCTGTTTGGCGCCGTTTCCTTTTGCAATTGATTATTAGGAGAAAAGCATGGCTGACAGAAGACCAGTATTTGCAATTAATTGGACTGAAGTTGAAGCGTTGGCACAGGGATGTCATGATAATCCGCATCACTTGTTAGGAATGCATGAGACGGTAGACGGAGTCTATATCAATGCATTTATGCAAGGAGTGAAAAGAGTTTTTGCTGTATGCAAGAACACAAAGGAAAGATATGAACTGATTTGTGACAGAGTGAAAGATTTCTATTCAGTAAAAGTGCCGGATCGACAGAGTTTTGTCTATTATTTTGAGGTGGAACAACTGGATGGAACGAAGAAGACGATAATCGATCCATATGCATTTGAACCGGTGATCGATCCGATTGATATCAGCAAATTCAATGATGGAATTCATTATGAAATATACGAAAAATTAGGCGCGCACCTTTGTATGTTAGATGGGGTAAAGGGTGTTTTGTTTGCGGTCTGGGCACCTCATGCAGCAAGAGTATCTGTTGTTGGAGATTTTAATAATTGGAATGGACGAATTCATACAATGAGAAGAATCGAATACTCCGGTATTTTTGAGCTGTTTATTCCGGGATTAGAAGCATCACAGATCTACAAGTATGAGATTCAGACCAAGCAGGGTAATACATTTATGAAGCCGGATCCATATGGCAACTATACGGAATTACGTCCTGCGAACGCATCAAAGATTGCGGACTTAAGTTATGAATGGAATGACAATGAATATCAGAAGGGACTTAAAGATATTACTTCTGAAGTTCCGATGAATATATATGAAGTACATTTGGGTTCCTTTAAACGACCAAAGGATGGCAGAGAGTTTTTTACCTATCGGGAGATTGCCCGGGAGTTGGCACAATATGTATCTGCCATGGGATATA
Organism: Lachnospiraceae bacterium; assembly: GCA_050873485.1. Lineage (GTDB taxonomy): Bacteria > Bacillota > Clostridia > Lachnospirales > Lachnospiraceae > CAG-590. The sequence continues at coordinate 1,849 of JBNMIW010000115.1, forward strand.
CCCATGTGGAATTGATGCCTGTTATGGAACATGAGCAGGATGGAACGTATGGATATCAGACAACAGGTTTTTATGCACCGACTTCGCGTTATGGTGAGCCGGTTGACTTTATGTATTTTGTAGATTATATGCATCAGCATGGAATCGGTGTTATATGTGACTGGGTTCCAAGTCAGTTTCCGATGAGTGAAAGCGGATTGGCTAAGTTTGACGGAGAACCGTTGTATGAACCGGCAGACACAAGACGAAGTGAGAATGCAAGATGGGGAACTTACATATTTGATTATGGAAGAAATGAGGTTCGTAATTATCTGATCTCCAATGCAATATATTGGGTTTCCAAATATCATTTAGATGGTTTGAGAATTGATAGTGCAGCATCTATGTTGTATTTGGATTATGGAAGATCTTATGGAAACTGGGTTCCGAATCAATATGGTGGCAATGAGAATCTGGATGCGATCGCTTTCTTTAAGGAGTTGAATACGATCATCAAGGAAAGATACCCGTACTGTAAGATGATTGTTGAAGAAGAATCCGGATGGCCGATGCTTACGAGCAAGGTGGGCGAAGGCGGAATGGGATTTGATTACCGTTGGAATATGTCATGGATGAGAGATCTTTTATCTTATATGGCATTAGACCCATTGTATCGGAAATATGAGCATAAAAAATTAACCAATAGCTTGTCGAGTGCATATGATGAGAATTATATCTTAGAGTTTTCACATAATGAGGTAGTCGGCGGTAAGGGGTCTATTGTTGACCAGATGCCGGGCGGATATGAAGAAAAATTCTCCAATCTGCGATTATTATATGGATATATGATGACACATCCAGGTAAAAAACTGTTATTTATGGGACAGGAATTTGCGCAGTTTAAGGAGTTTAGCGAATCAGGAGAGATTGACTGGGAATTATTGGAGTTTGATGCACATACGATCTTAAGAGATTATGTAAAAGCGTTGAATCATTTATACAAAAAAGAACCTGCGCTGTATGCATTGGATAATGATTCGAATGGATTTGAGTGGATCAATGATACAGCAGCAAATGAGAGCATTGTGTCCTTTTTGAGAAAGACGGAACGTAAGGAAGATACGTTGTTGATCATATGTAATTTTACACCGGTGTCATATGATGCCTATAAAGTAGGCGTACCGTATGCAGGAACGTATAAGGAGATCTTTTGCAGTGATGTAGAGAAGTTCGGTGGAGACGGAAGTAAGAATCCATCTGTAAGAACCAGCAAACGCAGTGCCTGCGATGGAAGAAAGAATTCCATTACGATCGGACTTGCACCACTTTCTATGAGTATTTTCAAGTTGACCAAAGATGTACCGGTATCGAAGAAGACAACAGCGATATCTAAGACAACGAAGGCAACAACAACGACATCTAAGACGACGAAGAAAACGACGGCATCTAAGACAACGAAGAAGACGATGGCAAATAAGAAAACAACAAAATAAGATCAAGGGGATAGGCTATCACAGAAACAGGTATGTGATAGCTTATTGATTTCCTGCTTAAGTTATGTTTGCTTGTCAATCGTAACAAAGTGTGTGATCTTACAAGTATGTATGTTTATTAGATAGGAACAGGAGGATATGTCATGTGGCTTGCAGAGAATACAAATCAGGTTATAGAGGAGACTGCAAAAAATGTAGAAGAATCAGCGGGATTGTTAAAGAATACATTAGATGATCTGTTAAACTGGCTGATTGGAAAGTCCGGAAGCGTATTGGTTGCGGTTTTATTTATTGTGATCGGAATGAAATTGGTAGGATTACTGGTCAAATTATTCCGACGATCCTTTAATCGTTCGAAGATGGATGATTCCGTATCCGGATTTTTGTTGTCCATTATCCGGGTAGTAGGATATATTCTTGTATTTATAACAGCAGCGACGATTGTCGGTTTTGAGGTGACGAGTTTTGTCACGATTTTGGGAACGGCATCTATGGCAATTGGTCTTGCCTTGCAGGGAGCACTTTCAAATCTTGCAGGTGGGATGCTCATTTTGTTGTTGAAACCATTTACGGTCGGTGATTATATTGTGGAGAATGAAAAAGGAATGGAAGGTACGGTTACGTCCATTGATATTTTCTATACGCGTTTATTAACACATGATAATAAAATGGTGGTAGTACCGAATGGGATTCTTACGAATAACAGTCTGCTCAATCTGACAAATGAGACAAAACGTAAGGTGGAGATCAAGATTGCGATTGCGTATCAGTCGGATATGAAGCAGGTAAAGGAGATTGTATATGGAATCCTGCAACAGGATAAACGTATCTTAGAAAATGAGCCGAAAGATGTGTTCTTAGATTCCTTTGATGACAGTGGAATGACTCTGGGAATCCGGGCATGGGTAAAGACTGAGGATTATTGGAAAACAACATGGGATCTCCGGGAAAAAGTAAAAGAAACATTCGATGCAAACGGAATTGAGATACCATATAATCGATTAGAAGTAGACTTATTGACAAATAAAGAATCTGGTGTACAATGAAAAAGATTATGAAAAGAGACGGGTGAAGAGATACTTACAGCCTGTTATAAGATAGCGATAGAAAGAGGGACGAATATGAAAGCAAAAGATTACGGACTTAGCAAGCAGGATATTATAGAAATGTCTGACCGGTATCTGTTGGATATTGGATATCATTTTCCGATTGTAGTGGAAGAGGGAAATGGTATGTACTTAAAGGATGCAGAGGGAAAAGAATATTTAGATTTCTATGCAGGAATTGCAGTGAATTCCGCAGGTAACTGTAATGAGCGAATCGTGAAGGCAGTGCAGGAACAGGTTGCCCAGATTATGCATGTCAGCCTGTATCCATATAATACACCACAGGCAATGCTTGCCAAATTGGTGTGTGAGCAGACCGGATTTGACCGGATCTTTTTCCAGAATTCCGGTAGTGAATCGAACGAAGCAATGATCAAAATGGCAAGAAAATATGGTGTAGAGAATTATGGTCCGGAGCATTATCATATTGTAACAGCAAAGAAGAGTTTCCACGGTCGTACATTTGCGGCTTTAACGGCTACCGGACAGCCGGACAGTGCAATTCAGAAGGGATTCCTTCCGGATCTTCCTGGATTCAGTTATGCGGAATATAATAATTTAGACAGTTTCCGCGAGGCATGTAATGAGAACACCGTTGCAATCATGGTAGAACCAGTGCAGGGTGAAGGTGGCGTGTATCCGGCAACCAAAGAGTTCTTAGAGGGGTTACGTCAGTTATGTGATGAAAGAGGAATGCTCTTATTATTTGATGAAGTGCAGACAGGATGGTGTCGTTGTGGAGAGACCATGGCATTTATGCATTATGGTGTCAGACCGGATGCAATCACGATGGCAAAGGCATTAGGCGGCGGACTTCCGCTAGGAGCGGTTGCAATGACACAGAAATGTGCAGATACCTTGAATCCGGGTTCACACGGTTGTACATTTTCTGGTAATCCGGTATGTTGTGCTGCCGGTTATGCTGCAATCAGCGAATTGTTAGAGAAGAATCTTGCAGCAAATGCCAAAGAAATGGGTGACTATTTCATGTCACAGTTACAGACACTTCCACATGTAAAAGAAGTGCGTGGACTTGGTTTGTTAGTTGGTCTGGAATTAGAAGATGTAGATGCTGTGAAAGTAAAAGTTCGTTCTATGGAGAAACAGTTATTGGTAACAGCAACTTCGAACCGTATCATTCGTATGGTGCCACCGCTTATTGTGACCAAAGAAGATTGCGACAAGGCAGTTGCAGTTCTTAGGGAAGCGATTGAGGAGATTGCTGCGGAAGAGAACTAATGGATTCACAGCGGATGATTCCTGGATAGTGAAGGAATATTGTGTGCAGGTACAATGAATGATCTGTAATACATATATGAGAAAAGGCAGGCTTATCAAGTTGATAAGCTTGCCTTTTTTCTGTCGATGGAATCAATGAAATGTTGCCAGGCATCTGCACCATCAAACCAGATCATCTGGTCTCCGTTCTTGATGACAATGTCGGCTCCATTTTCCCCGATGGATATATATCTGTCTTCCGAAATGATTAAATCCGTTCCCTGTTTGTTGTCGATCTCCTGTCTGGACATGCATTTCACCTTCTTTACATAAGAGTTATTGCATCATTTCTTCTCTCTATTATAGCCGATATTTTCACAAGATAGAATAAAAAACCTATACAAAATTATGTAAAAAATTTTGTACAAATTGAAAGATTGCACCTTTCACCTTGTATAGACTGTCAAAATG
>JBNMIW010000116.1:0-6095 GCA_050873485.1 Lachnospiraceae bacterium
AGGTTCTTACGAACCTAGCACCGTTGCGTATGAAGCATAGCGCAAGCGTGCCTGCGTACCATAAAGGCAAACATACATGGCCTATTCATATTCTTTCGCATGTGCCCCCACATATCATCCGTCTTACTCACGCTGTGCAAGAGTGTAAATACTCTTGTAATGCGGACATGGAATATTCTCCATCATGAAGTCCTAACTCATACACTTCCTGTAGTTTATCAGCATCCTTTTCAATCCGTTTGATTCCAATTGGTGCCGATGGGCGGATCACAAATACTTTGCCCTGTTTTTCTAACCAACGAAGGTGTGCAACACTGGCATTATATGCTTCATAACGATGTTCTAATGTCTGACGGAATTCCGGATACTTATGATAACGTAATTCCGCCGGCAATTTAGATGATGGCTTTTTCCGATAACTAAAATCTCTCGTTAAGACAACGATAATCCGGTCATAGCCCATTTCCATCATTTTCTCATATGGAATACTGTCTGAGATTCCACCATCTAAATATGGCACACCATCTAAATAGACCGGTTTCGATACCAATGGCATTGATGCCGATGCACGCAATACCTCCATCTGTTCGAATACGCTGTGAATCTGTATATATTCCGGTTTACCTGTCTGCATATTCGTTACCACCGCATAAAATGGTACACCGGAATTCATAAACGTCTCATCATCAAATACATCCAATTCATAGGGAACGGTATAATAAGCGAAATCCGTATTCACAATATTTCCGGTCGTAAGCAGGGAATGCATTCCCATATACCGCTTATCTCCATTAAACTTCTTATTGTACCGGATCGAACGCCCTCTTTGCTTAGACAAATAATTCACACCAAACAATACGCCTGCGGATACACCGATCACACCGTCTACATGAATGTCTTCATCCAACATAATATCTAATACCCCGGCGGTATACATACCACGCATGGCACCGCCTTCTAATACCAATCCTGTTTTCATTTTAACACCACCAAATATACAAAATATGCGACATATGCCAGTAACATTATAATTCCACCGGCTCTGCCAAGTTTACGATCACGGAACACGCATAACCACAATAGAATACCGGCTGCTAAACTGATCATGGCATCGATCATGAATTCCGGCTTGAATACAACCGGGGTAATCAACGCAGTTGTTCCAACAACAAATAAGATATTAAAAATATTACTTCCTACGATATTACCGATTGCAATATCTGCTTTGCCTTTTCTGGCGGCTGATACAGAAGTTACCAATTCCGGAAGAGAGGTTCCGAGTGCCACAATCGTAAGTCCAATGAATCGCTGACTAAGTCCCGCTGCTCTTGCAATCATCGTTGCCGCATTAACAGTCACATCACTTCCCCATACAACAAGTACAATTCCAATCACAACAAACAGGATCAACATCCAGACCGGTCGTTTCTTCGTCTCTTCAACCTCTTCTTTGTTATTCATCGCCATAATAAAAAGATATGCCAAATAAATAATAAAAGCAACCCAGAGAATAATTCCTTCCCAGAATGTAATATGTCCACGCGTATATCCGAAAAATGCCAGCATCACGGTAATTACTAACATAAACGGAATCTCATATCGTACTGTGGACTTCTGCACAGATATCGCAACGATCACAGAAGTGATTCCCAATATGATCAGGACATTCAGAATATTACTGCCCACGATATTACCAATTGTAATGTCTGCATTTCCCTTTAATGCAGCCGTAATACTGACCGCAGCCTCCGGAGCACTGGTTCCCATTGCCACAATGGTAAGCCCGATCACAAGCTGTGGAATTCCAAACTTATCTGCAATACCGGCAGCTCCATCTACAAACACATCCGCTCCCTTTACCAGCATCAGAAAACCTACCGCTAATAACACACATTGCAACAACAACTCCAAATAATCCATATATAAGAATCCTCCTTCTTTCAGAGAGTAATTTGCTGCTTATACAAAAACGAGACTATTATTGCACACAAAAAGTACAATAATAGTCTCGTTCTTATCTCAGTATGCATCCCGGCTTATTCAGCGTGATGACGTTATGCATAACACTCCAATGGAATGTGAACTACTCCCTAATATTTGTTCTAGCCTATCACACTTTTACCCGTTCGTCAATTCCAATCTCGAAAAAAATCCACATAATTTTCCGGATCTGTCGACTACTGTATGCATTAAGCAAATTGAATCTCAACCATAAATATATCATCTTCACAGCGTAAAGATAAATGATATCCACTGTTTTCCACAATCTGCTTCACAATTGCAAGACCGATTCCATTGCCTCGTTTACCGTTTCGACTGTTATCTCCTTTTACAAAAGGTTTCACAAGTTCTTCTACCGGCACATCCGGTTTTGCTGCCATTGTGTTAGAAATACACACTCCTCGTTCCGTCAACACTACTTCTATCACAGTTTTTTCCTTCGCATACTTAATCGCATTACCGATCAGATTGTCCATCACCTGCATCATAGCTTCTCCGTCCGCTTTCACAATGCTATCGCCTTGTATATGAAGCTGCAATTTTGCATCCTCCAATAATCCGGCGTATTTTTCCTTGCATTTTGTTGTCAGCGTGTACATGGAAACTGTTTCTTTTTTCATTCGCATTTGTATGCTCTCCGCTTTTGCCAGCTCCAGTATATTCGCAACCATTTTATCCATATATCTGGCATTTTCAAGAATTGCCTCGCAATAGTATTGTGTTTTTTCTGTATGAACTTTGTTTACCAGATTCTCCGCGTATCCTGAAATTGCCGTAAGCGGTGTCTTCAAGTCATGCGCCATTGCGTTGGTTGTCTCACGCCGATACATTTCCATATCGTATCGATTCTTTTGAATCATATAGGTATAATATGCGATCAACAATGAAATCACAATAGTAAGCACAATTAACCCAAATGCTATCCATACAACTAAAATGCCATAATCCTTAAAAAAGTTGTAATGTGCGGTTATTACAATCTTTGTCTGTATCATTCCCCCGATATTTCTCGACTGGGTAGTAAGATATTCGGTACCTCCAAATGTCTTGCTGATCATTTTCTGATCACCGTCCCATAAACCTTCCCCAATTCTGACTTTCTCGCCATTCCACATATCCTTTTGGGTATAGTCCTGCAACAATTGATCTGCGATAGCATCTTGTTCATCCCCGCTAAACCGCAATGGACCTAACAGCCGGTATCCGTCTTTATCCACTTCAATATGCTGATACATCTCCGTATGAACAGGTGTAAAATCAAACTCTTTTACTGTCGTATAATCGTTTTCTGTATCACTGTTCCATTTTCGCAATTCTACTTTTCCCGGAATATATTTCCCCTCAGATAAATATATATCATCCATATAGATTTCCACATCCTGACCGCCCTCCTTTTTCCTGTCTTCTGATTGTGAATTCTTGCCAGCCAAACGATCGTACTCATCAAATACCTTTTTTAAAATATCATTCGGACATTCATAGATTCGGTTCGTGTTACTACCATTCTTGTCCGCTAACATAATATAACTGACATTTTCCCGTTTAAGATATACCTGCTTTCCGTCCTCCCGATACATCTGAATGGAGATTCCACCTTTTTCATTTTCCGCATAATGATCCATAACCCAATGGATTGCCGTTTCCCACAGACTCCTCATCTGTCCGGCTCTCAAATCCATATTATAGATCTCATTGTGCCAGTCCTCTATCTGATTAATGAGCTCATTACTTTTCATATCATAATCCATTGCAACATAACTGCGATAATAATGTATCGCAATTCCCATTCCAATGATTCCTAATAAGACCGCACCACATAACAGCACAGCCAGCCTTTTCATCCATATATTGAAAAACTTAGGCTGTGTCATCCTGTATCTTCTTTTTTTCATACTTTTACTCCTCTATCTTATATCCTTTTGTAATTACCGTCTTAATCTGGCTTCCTGCATCCCCCAATGCTTTTCTGAGTTTCTTCACATGATTATCTACCACTCTCTCATTTCCTTCATAATCATACCCCCAGATCCGAAGCAGTAATGTATCACGCCCTACTACCAGATTCTTATGTTCGATCAAATATTTCAGGATCATATATTCCTTCGGTGGCAATTCAATACTCTGTTCCTTTACCGTCACTTCAAAAGTAGACGGATTTAATGAAATACTGCCACAGGTCAACATCGGACTTGCAACCATCCCTTTTGCTCTCTTAATCATTGCTTTCACCTTTGCGTATAACTCAGCCAGAGAAAATGGTTTTACAATATAATCATCACAACCAAGATCATATCCATACAAAATATCCTCTTCACGTCCTCTTGCAGTCAGAAAGATGATCGGACAAATGCTATTCTTCCGGATGTTCCTGCACAATGTAAAACCATCCGTTCCCGGCAGCATAATATCAAGCAGCACCAGATCATACTCCTTCTCATATATGTACTCCATACCTTCATCACCGTCCTTCGCCATATCGAGTAGAAAGAGGTCCTCTCCTTTTTCTGAAAAATAATCGCCGATGATCTCCCGAATCTGTGCATCATCCTCCACTAACAATATATGATGTTCCATTTGTATTCTCCCTTCGCATTGTATTGTATCTTAGTCGTGTATCCTTTCTGTATCCTTTTCCATATAAATATCCATTATCGTAAATTAAAAATTCCCCTCATACAATCCAAATTGTATAAAGGGGAATCCTTCACATAATCATCTACGCCTCTTTGAATGGCTCATTTAACATATCACAGCCCGGTAATACAAAACGTCCGTCCCGGATAATTGTGACTTCCGTGCCGTCTTCATGCACACTGACAATCTCCCGAATCTCATCATATGGAATCGTAATATCCGTATGGCAGTTAAAATATGCGGCATTGATATCCGTATCACGCAATAACGAGCACTCATTGTCTTTGGCAACAATCTCTTTTCCGTCCGGATTGTATAACCGGACTTCTTCACTGTGACTGTAGCAGGTATCCCCCACCGCAAAATGCGGTCCCATCTTCTCAACAATGAGTATTGGCAGCTTATATACTATATCATAAGCATTCGCCATTACATAGGCAGTTGTATTGGTTCCAATTGCAAATTCGCCAATTGGAAGTGTCTCACGATTATATAACACATTCTCTTTAATATATGCCCTGTTTTCTTCTTCTGATTCAAAATTATCACATGTATAATCCGTAATCTTTCCATCCTCAAATGTCAGCAGGATATTCTTGTAATTCAGATCATTCAGGTAAACTTCCGAAACATTTAAGACACCATGTGTTCCGGTCAGTTTCGGTGATGTAAAGACTTCTCCAACCGGAATGTTCACATCTGCCGTACAATTTTCAAAGTTGGTCTCCTTGTCCGGATTCTGTCTCTCATGCATCATAACCGTCATATCCGTCTTGTTATCATTTGCGCCAAGCACCCGTACACAAACGGCACGATCCAACTCATCAATAATGATCTGTTGAATTTTCTTATATGCTTCATTATCTAATGTATTGACACGGACGATCGCCCGGAATATCTCTTCAAAATTATCTCCAATCTCCGGCAATGGGTACGCAATGATCGTAAAACTGTAGTCACTTTGCGGAATATATTCATTGACGATCTGTGAGCTTTCTGTTGTCATTGTAACGGACAATTTCTGTTGTTTGTCCGATAATGCAAGTGCCTCTCTTTTATTGACCGGTTCAAATGGTTTTTCTCCAAATACTTCAATAACCGCAGGACCTGCATACTCTTTTGCAAGCTGTTTTCGTTTCTCATAGGCACTGTGCAAAACGGACACTTTTCTCTCAACAAAAGCCTTATCCAGGAAAAGTGCCTCATCCATCCGGTGATCGTAATCATACTGTTTATTGGCTGCAGTAGCGGTATATCCCGGTCGCAATGCCAGTCTGCGGTTTACTCTTGCAACGGGCGCCCTGTATATAACCGGCGTCAGTCCCATCTGCCCAAATTGCCCGATTGCTGCACGAATCATCCGCTCCTGTCCAATCGAATAACGGATATTCACTGTCTTCTTCATTGTCAGATCAATTCCCGCGATCCGAAATCCTTCTTCATAACCATGTGTATAAGTA
>JBNMIW010000117.1:0-6084 GCA_050873485.1 Lachnospiraceae bacterium
CAAATATCTCCAAATTCTCAATAATAATCTGGTCCATGTATCCTCTCCTATTCTATCACAACCAAAACTGCCTAATTGTTAAATGTATGTTCTATTTTGAACCATTTTTTCGACATATTTAACCATTTCTTAACAGTCTGCGATTATTCCCTATCATCTCGCTTTTAAGATTGCCTGTGCCATCTTGAGGCCTCTCATGTTCGTCTGTACATCATGTACACGAAAGATCGAACATCCCTCCATCAACCCAATAATGGAAGTGGTAAGGGTTCCCTCTTCCCGTTCCGTCACAGGAAGATCCAATGTCAGACCGATCATGGATTTTCTAGACGTTCCAAGCAAGATTGGATAGCCTAACTCTTTTATACGCCCTACATGCTTCATCATAGATAGATTCTGGTCTAAATCTTTTGCAAATCCAATCCCCGGATCTAACATGATCTTGTCTTTCGCAATTCCCGCTGCCAGTGCCATATCGACACACTCTCTAAGATCATCCAGAACATCCTCGACTAAATTGTTATAGACATTATCCTTCCGATTATGCATCAGACAACATGCAATTCCGGCATCTGCGATCACTTTTGCCATTGTTCCGTCCCATTTCAGTCCCCAGATATCATTTAAAAGATCTGCTCCAGCCGCAATGCCGGCACTGGCCACATCTGATTTGTAAGTATCCAGAGACACCGGTACATCAAAACGCTGTTTTAATGCCTCGATGACCGGACATACTCTTTCGATCTCTTCCTCTGAAGATATCTTGACATGGTTCGGTCTTGTAGACTCTCCGCCGACGTCTAAAATAGCGGCGCCTTCTTCCACCATCCGTTCCGCCTGTCGCAGTGCATGATCCAAATCGTTATATTTTCCTCCGTCCGAAAAAGAATCCGGTGTTACATTCAGGATTCCCATTACATAAAATTCATTCTCTAAGTCAAACTCTTTTGTGCCTATTTTCATTCTTCCATTCCCCTTCATAATATATTGGATTGTATCAACTGCATACCTTATTAGTATTGTACCGTCCGATTCCGTCTGCTCTCTTCCCAATAACATTCTTTGCCTGCTTTACAGGAATAGCAGCCCCGGCTTACCTTATCTGCCCGGTATAGCAACCGTGAAAATGTATCATCTTCCTCATTATAGTCCTTGTGCTTACAGATTGCCTGTACGATCTGTTCCACCTCTTCATGGGAAAATCCACATTCAGATAAGATGATCTTCGCCAACTTACCGCCTGCTTCATGATGGGAGACCCGTTCTCTGTACTCCTCATATCTTCCGATATCATGCAACAGTGCTGTCGCATATATCATTTCCTTACGATACGGAAGATTCTGTTCCAATACCATAATGTACAAAATACGGGCTACATCCAGACAATGTTCCATCCCATGTCTGCAAAATATACGATCCTGTTCTGCATCTTCTATTCCACACATCGCCTCTTTAAACAGAGGATGTGCCATAATCTGATCGATCTGTTTCATTTAATTCCTTCCTATGAGTCCCATATAGGATAGAGAACCCCAGGCAATGATCACTGCCGGCATTCCTTCCTCATTATACTGATTCCACACATGTTCTGCCTGTTCCATCGCATCCGGAACAGATTCACAGACTGATACCTCTTTGCAATACGGCAGGATTGCATCCCGTAACACCGCCCCCGACAATCCTCTTTCCGTTGGAGGAGTAATGGTAAAAATGCGGTCCGCCATCGGACATAATGTGGCAACCATTTTTTCATATTCTTTATCCTTTAATATTCCTATTATAAAGATTAGATGCCTATTTGTAAAATGTTTTTCAATACTTATCTTTAGCGCTTTCACGCCATCAATATTATGTGCTCCGTCCCGTATCAGTAACGGTCTCTTACTTACACACTCAAAACGTGCCGGCCACTTTACATTCGTTAAAGCTTCCTTTTGCACATTTCCGTCTAACAGTAGTTTGACCTCAATCGCTGTTACCGCGTTATATATCTGATAAGAACCCGGCAGGGATATCATATACTCCTCACCTTTGTAACAGAATCGGCTGCCTTCCAACGACTCCGATATCCCACTTACGTCCTGCCGCTTAACAACACAAAAGTCCGGTCTTTCCTGCATATCCCTGTTACATTGTTCCCATTCTGTTTTCAACACATTGCATACTTCGGGCACATTCGGATAACTGACAACCGGGCAGCCCTGCTTGATAATACCCGCTTTCTGGTATGCGATCTTCTCGATTGTATTTCCGAGGAACTGCATATGATCCATGCCAATAGAAGCAAATACAGTACATATCGGTTTTGTAACTACATTCGTTGCATCTTCCCGTCCTCCCATTCCGGTCTCTAATATAACCAGATCAACACGTTCTCTTACAAAATACAAAAAGGCAATCACCGTCTCTACTTCGAATACCGTCGGTATCGCAACCGCTTCTTCCTTCATCTTCAAAAGCACCGGATATACCATATCAAACAATTCCGCAAATACATCTTCTGTCATCCATGCTCCGTTGATCTGAAAACGCTCCAGATACCCATATAAAGTCGGCGATATATATCGGCCAACTCTTTTTCCTTCCGCTTGGTACATACTTTCCAAAAAAGTGCAGATACTTCCTTTTCCATTCGTTCCTGCCACATGTATCACCTGCAATTGATCCTGTGGATTACCAAGTCTTTCCAACAGATCCTTCACTGCCGTAAGACCTAAAATACTTCCCGTCTTTCCAATATCTGCAATATGTTCCATCGCTGTCTGATACGTCATAAGTCTATCCCCGATTTTCTCTATCTTAGTATGAATCATCAAATTGCTTATCCCTATCCATCTGCTAAATATAATACCACAACAAAACATCAGATTCTAGTCCTGCCGGGTATTCCTTTATTATGTAAAAAAATGACGGATACAAATAAGTTTATCTAACCCATCATTTGTATTCGTCATTTCTTAATATATTCACACTTGCTACTCTTCTACGGAGTTACAGGATACATGCTGTATCAATGGCGTATCTTCATTGATCGGAAGTATCTCATATCCTTCACTTTTCAACGTATCGATCAATAACTGTAATGATTCCACCGTTGTATGTGTAGTCTGCAGATCATGCATCAGCACGATCGAATCCTGATTATTTTCCACATCATTCATAATGTTATTCACTAACTGTTCCGGTGTCAGACCGGATGTAACGGCATCCCCGTTTAATGCATTCCAATCATAATAGTTAATATCATGTTCATTTAAATAGGCGATATAATCCTGAATCGGAAGTGGTGCCACATTGTTTGAACTTCCACCCGGGAAACGGAAAATATTACTTTTCACACCGGTGACATCATATATTAACTGATTTAACTGTTCGATCTCATTTCCAAAGGATTCAACAGAAGCGTACACATCCTGATATACATGACTGTAAGAATGCATTCCGATCGTATGACCTTCATCCACAATCCGGCGATAATAGTCATAATATTCTTTATCGCGTCCGATCACGAAAAATGTAGCCTTCACATTATTGGCAGCCAATACATCCAATATCTGTCCGGTATATATAGATGGCCCATCATCAAACGTAAGATAGACACGCTTCACATCTTTTGCCGGTGTCTGATCTTCCGTAGCCGACTCCTTATCTGCCTCTGTCGCATCCGGTGCTGTGGTTTCCGTATCTGCTGTGTTATCCGCTTTACCACCCTTTGCATTCGTTGTTCCGAGAACCGATTTCACAGATGTGGCAAACCGCTCACTATTTGCATTTGGATTATCCTTTAACGCATCCCTGCTCTGTCTCAATGTCAGATAATCTCCACCATCTTCACTCAGTGCATATTCTAAACGTTCCTCTAACTTATCTACCTTATATAATAAGAATATACTCGTTAAGATGGGCAGAATCGTCAATACGAGAAAACCATATATAATGATCTTTTTATATAATTCAATTCTTCTTCTCTGCGCTAACTGCGCTCTTGTTATTTTTGCCATGATTGCTCCCATTCTCAATGCTTTTTATTAGTTTTTGCATTCTTCAATCAGATTATTCTATCTCATAATTCTTCTCATTTTTCTAAGCCTGCTTATTATAATGAATGAATTTTTTTTCGTCAAGGGATGGATTTTGGTATATAAGGTCATTTTACGGGCTTTTGAATACACTATAATATAGGATAACGAGGAGTGGTAAAAATTGGGAACACCATTGCTAGAATTTTTTAATGTAAATTACACTTATCATACAATATCTTGTGAAACGCTTTCTCTTAAAGATATTTCATTTAAATTATATAAAAATGAATTTATTTCATTTGTCGGACCGAGTGGCTGTGGCAAAACAACACTCTTAAATCTGGTAGCCGGACTCTTGCCTGTCACCTCCGGAACAATCCGATTTTACGGTAATTCATCAACCGACACTTCTGCCAATATTGGCTACATGTTACAAAAAGATCATCTGTTAGAGTGGCGCACTATCTACAAAAATCTGACATTAGGATTAGAGATTCAGAAAAAATATGACAAGAAACATTTGGCGATCATTGATGAACTGTTAAAGACTTATGGATTATGGGATTTTCGAAATGCTTATCCAAGACATCTCTCCGGTGGAATGCGTCAAAGAGCTGCTCTGATCCGTACGCTTGCTCTGTCGCCGGATATTCTATTATTAGACGAACCCTTCAGTGCCTTAGATTATCAGACCCGTCTGAATGTATCCGATGATATCGGTTCGATCATTAAAGAAAAAGGGATCAGTACCTTATTGGTTACACATGATTTAGCCGAAGCGATTTCCATGTCCGACCGCGTCATTGTACTTACCAAAAGACCCGGGACGATCAAGACCATTGTTCCAATTCATTTTAATATGGAAAACCGTACACCAAAATCCGTCCGGAACACCCCGGAATTCAATGAATATTACAACAAAATCTGGGAGGCTTTATACGATGAAAACGAAGACTTCGATTCCTGATACCATCATTTCCCCTGCACAACGCGAATATGTCCGGAAAATAAAGAGAAACCAATTTGCAATTCGGATCTATCAGATCCTGTTATTTGCCGGCTTTCTGATCCTTTGGGAAGTATCCGCCCAAAAGCACTGGATCAACGATTTCATTTTCTGTAGTCCATCCCGTCTGGTCAGCACCTGCATTGCGATGACCGCAGACGGATCCTTGTTTTATCACATTGGCATTACTTTATATGAAACATTGATCGGTTTTGCAATTGTGATCGTTGGCAGTCTGATCATTGCTACCTTATTCTGGTGGAATAAAACACTTTCCAAAGTATTGGAACCGTATCTGGTTATATTAAACGCTCTTCCAAAATCCGCACTGGCACCTGTACTGATCGTATGGCTCGGTGCAAATAAAACAACGATCATTGTTTGTGCCTGCTCTGTTGCAATCTTTGGCAGTATTTTAAATATCTATACCGGCTTTGTTAACGTGGACTCCGATAAGATCAAACTGATCGAAACACTCCGTGGAAATCGCTTCCAATGTCTGCGCCTGGTTGTTCTGCCTTATAACGTCCCAAACATCCTAAGCATCATGAAAGTAAATATCGGTCTTTGTCTGGTCGGAGTAGTCATCGGAGAATTCCTTGCAGCAAGAGAAGGTCTGGGATACCTGATCATATACGGTTCCCAGACCTTCAAGATGAGTCATGTGTTATTATCTATTCTGATCCTTTGTGTGATCGCCATGCTGCTATATCTGATCCTGCAACACATCGAAAAAAGATTAGTGGATTATTTTTAGTCCTCCACAATATCAATTACTTCCACCGGGCATGCATTTCTTGCAGATTCTACCGCAGCATAATTGGCATCATCCATTTGTCCGTTGGCGATTGCGATGCCATCCTCATCAAATGCAAACACCTCCGGACAGGTACTGACGCACAAGCCACAACTGATACAACCTTCCTGATTTACAATCGCTTTCATAACTTCCTCCATACAAATTATATTTACAACAAATCATGCGTTGTTCTTAGTATAAAGGAAACTATACTTCTTATACTGTCTATATCTGGTAAAATGCAAGCAGGAATTCCC
>JBNMIW010000118.1:0-6070 GCA_050873485.1 Lachnospiraceae bacterium
GATCACCTCACGCTGCCCGACAATTCCTTTTCCTATTTCCTGTTCACACTTTTTCACTTTGTCAATCATATCTGTGATCATTGTCTCTTCCATACATGCCTCCGTTTTCCTATCTCAATCCTATCCATCTATTCCTTAATTCAATCCGTCAAAATAATTACGGATCTGTTTCTTTAACTCCGTCGGATAACTTGCTCCGTCAATCTGCTTGTATGCCTTTTGTTTGTAAGAACCGGATACCTGACCATAATTCACCTTATTGCCGGACCATGTATTCGCCTGATCCGATGTAGTCTTTTGACTGCTTCCCTTGCTATTTGCTTTTCCGGTCAAATTCTCGTCCTGCCCTAATTCTCCATCCGGTATCGTAACATTTTCGGCAGTCTTAGCATCTCTTTCCTGTCCGACATTGCTTCCACGATTCCATCCTGCTCCTGTTCCCGACTGTCCGGACCTGCCTCCCGAACCGGAATTGTTACCGGAACCATTGTTACCATTAGCACTCTGTGCCCCATTCGTTCCAGCCGCATTGCTCTGCTTAGTCTGTCCCTGTGTACCCTTCTGTTGCCCTGTCTGCTGATTGCCGGACGGCTTTCCTTGTGACGTATTATTCCCATTCGACTGTGTTGCCTGCTCATTGTTATCCTGCGAGTCAGAAGATCCATTGTTCTTCGCATATTCTGATTCATTGTTTGTGCTTTCTACTGCTTCATCTAAAGCAGCACCAGCCCTTACATAATCTGCATTCGAATATCCGGAGTCCTTATAATCCTGTATCTTTTTCTCCAAGTTACGATTTCCATTCGTCTGCGCATATTTCTTTACTTTTTCATATGCTGCATCCTTCTCCTTTTTACTTCCGTCCTTCGCCTGTTCAAATGCTTTCGTGGCATCCTCTGCCATATTCCGCTTTTGTTCTTCCTGTTCTTTTTGAGCTTTCTCCGTCATTGCCTGCAACCGATTACGCAATGTAGAATCCTTTAACCCCTGTGCTGTCTGTTGCAACTTTTTAACAGACCGCTCCTTTGTCTTTTGCAAGCTCTCCTGTGAATCCACTCCGGTTAATTCTTCTTTTATCTGTTCAAGCTGCTTATCTAACTGCTTTGCCTCCTTAGAAGAAACATCCTTTTGTTCTTTTATCTCTTTTTGTACTTTATTAACTTTGGCAATTTCTTCCTTTACTTCCTTGCGCAATTCATGTTGCTGTTTTGCTGTCTCACGCACCGGGGAATCCACCATACAACTGACAGCAAATGCTGCTGCAATCAATATAAGACTTCCTATTTTTCTCTTTGAAATCTTCAGCGGAAATTCCTTCCGAATCTCAATCTGACGAACTGCATCTAACGCATCTTTTCTTTGCAGCCGGCTAAACATATCGTCTTTTCCTTGCAAATACAGTGCTGTTGAGATCTTTTCCTGATAGCCAAGTGCATCCGCTGCAAGTGCTGCCTGCTGCAATGACGGAGTCCGATAAATGCCGCATATCACCCCAACGAAAACAGATACACCAATAGACACGATCTCTATCATATCCGCATAATAAAATGGAATACACAAAGATAAAACGGATATCATTCCTGCAACCAGAAACCCTGCAAAAAGACTACTGCATAAAGCCCCGAAAACTTTCTGTCTCCGGAGCTTTCTCCTCACTTTATACACGAATTTGCAAATGGTTCTGTCTGCCATTTCCGCACCTTTCTTTGCTTAGAATAAAGCAATTATTATTTATGGTTTCTTGTTGCTGCGATCTTTTTAGATGCCAATTTGAGGAATCCAAGCGAAATTAACAGATTCAGAATAATAGAACACAATATCCAATAATTGCTGATCGTTAATATAACGGATGATTTCGTTCCGACTTCTTTCATCATTTTTCCAATTCCACTTCCCGTCATCACTCTAAGCATAAAGTCAAAAAGCGGTGAGTAAGGATTCAGCATCATAATAAATGAAAATGCTCCGGGACTATTATATATATTCCCATGAGCCGTTTCGACTGCCGCCTGCATTGCTACAACTACATAAAATAAAACGGCTGTTACAACAATAATCCCAATTCCGATCGCAATCGTAAGGATCGTAGCAGCAACGGATTTCTTGACAACACTAGAACAAAATATACCAACACTTCCGACATATATTCCCAGATAGAGAAAAATTCCAAATAAACCAAGTAATGCCCACCAGGACATTCCTCCTAACACAAATGCAATCGCCATGATCGGAATGCTTGAGATCAGGTACATCATAACCACGACCATCGCAGAGCCTAACTTACCCACCGCAATTGAAAACGGAGAAATCGGTGTGGTTAACATAATATCAAGTGTCTGTCTTTCCCGTTCACCTGAAATGGAACCGGACGTGATGATCGGTATGATCAGACTCAACATTGCACATTCCGCACATCCAAGGATTGGAAACAACCACATAAGACGGGAATAATCATATCCATTCATATTGGCCGACAGATTTGTAATGGATAACACAAGTAACACGATGATCGCTAAAAATGCGTTAATACCCATAATGACCCATGCCATTTTCATGCTTCTTGAACCAACCACTAATTCTTTTTTCAGAATAGGATTCACATGTAATTTTTTACTCATCTGTCTCTCCTCCTGTAATCTCCAAAAACAATGATTCCAAATCCTCCTTCTCCTGATAGAACCGGCTTACCATTACCTGATTATCCAACAGATATTTGAGAAGTTTTGCGGCCTCGTAGTCATCGCCCTTAAATCCGATCAATACCTCTTCTTCCGTAAATGATACTTTGTCAACAAACGGCTGCTCTTTCAACAGAATATTCAATCTCTCTTTGCCGGTCTGTCCTACTTCCCGATCGGCATAAACTACTTTGACGTGAATTGGCTGTGTTCCTTTCGATGCCGCCATAATATCGTCCACCTTGCCATTTGCCACAAGTTTTCCATGTTCCATGATTCCAATACTGGTACACATTTCTGATAACTCCGGAAGAATATGTGAACTGATCAATATGGTCTTACCCATGGAGCCAAGATTCTTAAGTACTTCTTTCATCTCAAATCGTGCACGTGGATCCAGACCGGAGTTTGGCTCATCAAGTACCAACAGATCCGGATTGTGAATTAAAGCTCTTGCTACACACAAACGCTGTTTCATTCCTCTCGAAAGCGTATCTACAAATTCATCCTTTTTGTCCGAAAGATTCACAAGTTCTAACAACCCCTCTGAAAGATCGTCTACTTCTCTTCGTCCCAATCCATACATAGAACCGTAAAACTCCATGTATTCCATTACTTTCAGGTTATCATACACCCCGAAGAAATCCGGCACATAACCAACCTTACGTTTAATGTCCTCCGGTTGCTTGATCGCATCTACTCCATCTACCGTAACCGAACCGGAAGTTGCCTTTAATAATCCGCAAATGATCCGCATGGTAGTCGTCTTGCCTGCGCCATTCGGACCTACAAATCCAAATATCTCGCCCTTTTCAATATGAAGGTTTAAATGATCCACTGCCACAAATTTGCCATATTGTTTTGTTAAATTCTCTATTGTCAGCATTTACTCATCCCCCCTTGCACATATTCTCGGAATATAACACTGATTGTTACCCTTTTGTACATATTTCAGTTTCAATTGGTTATTCATGACATATTTGCTAAATATATCCCCGGAAATTGTATCCGAATCCGCAAACACTTCATCATAACCACCCGTCTCATAATTATAAGCAAACACCTGTGCAAGCGGTCTGTCCGCTGTCTCATTCTTCTTTGAGACATTCTGCAAACGTGTAATTCCCGGATAATTCTCAAAAGAATAAGTTACCTCTGTCTCATTTGCATATAAAGAACGGTCACTTGGATCATATTCTCCATTATTCTCCGTTACCATCTGATCAATACTTTGATAATATACACCCGCAACATCCGTATAATCCTCTGAAAATGTCAGATAGACCACTCCGACACCCGAAGATCTGACATCGCCTTTGCTGATATATCCTTCCGGCTGATACTGATCGATCTTTGCCCAAATGATTCCTTTCCGATAATCCGATACCTTCATATAGTAATTCTCCATCATGGAGTCAACCTGATAGTTGCGATATCCTTTCTGATTCTGACTTGCACCGCTATATATCTGGTCAAACGTACCATAACCTACAGAATCCTTAATTCTTGACGGATCGATCTCAACCGTCTCACCTGCCTTTATATCTCCTGCAATATAAATGTGATTCTCATAAGTAATAACCGCATCCTCCAGATCATAATGTGTGTGATTTGTAATGGTTCCGCTGAAGCCGGTCGTTGTACAATTAAGATCATATGTGATCATACCGATCTCATTCTCACCTGTGCGGACTGCCGTAAAGGAATTACTGTTAAATGCTTCTTCATTACGGAATAACAGCTTCTTTCCCTCATCACTGTTCTTAATAAGAAGATCATATTGTCCCGCATCCGTCCTAACACCTAATATCGAGTTCATATAACTATATCCATAATTATCAGAATCATATACAACTGATTGAAAATCTGCATTCAATCCTAACTCATAATTCCTTGTCTTCGGACAGATCACATTCGTATATACGCGTTCCTGCTGCTGGTCATCTGACAAAGATATCATGGTAAGTGTATCTACGATTGGAACATTTACCCGATAGAGAAAACTCGTTCCATATATAATTCCCGTAAATATCAATGCCAGAACCGGTATTGCGATCCAGATCTTCTCCCGTTGTTTCAAAAGCTTAAGGATCAGATACAGAAGCGGACCCACTAATACCACATATCCGAACAGGATCACTCCATACAGGGTACCACTCGGTTTCTTGCTCTCATCTGTAAGTTTGGCAATGTTATAACAACTGTATGCCGCATTGTCATAGTAATTCCCATTCAGATTGTCAATTGTTTTATCTGATCTTGATGCTGTCAATAACTGAATCGCAACAGCTTCCCGCGATTCATAACCGGCCAGTGGTTCCATTCCAAGATCATACGCCAATACAACAACTTTTCCCCCTCCAATATCCTTATACATTGCTGTTCCGTCCTTGGAAAAATCCGACAATTCTCTTCCATCCTTCAATGTGAGATCAACACAGTCGACATCTTCTATACTATAAGCTGCCTGTACCTCTAACTGCTCGCCTGTATTCGTTGTCTGCTTTTCTTCCCAGTTCAGCGTTTTCTTATGTACCTTACTAAATGTTCCGGAAATAAAATCATCCTGAAATGTATGTAATACATTCTGATAATTGCTACCGGTTCCAAGAATCAGTACACCTCCATTGGCTACCCAATCTTTTAATGCACTATATTGCCGATCTGACAACTGTGCAGTATCATAATTGTCAATCACAATATAATTCAATAAAGCCAGAACATCTGCACTCTCCGGGAAAGAATCCTTATCCAACGCCAGAATACTTGTTGTTCCTTCATAGGTTCCCATCTTCAACGATCTGCCATCAAAGTAATTCAAAGCACTGTAATCATCGCTTAAGATTCCAATCTTTGCATACATTCCGTTATCCGTAAGTGTCATCCGATCCCGCTCGCTGTAGATCACCTTACCATCCCGATTCACAATCTGGATGTAGTACAGACCACCACTTCCCGCACTCGGCAACACAACCGAAATGTTCTTAGCTTCACCTGCGGCTAAGATAACATCCTGCCCCTGTGCAATCTTCACTGCAATATCCGTGTCACCCGGAACTACCCGGATCTCACCCTCAAAATTGCTCTTCGATTCCACGGTTAAAGTAATCGGTAATGCCCTGCCATATGTAGCATACCCATTCAATCCCATCTCTGTCTTGACAGAGAAGTCCGCATTCTTTTTCACGATCTTTTTCTTAACATTACCTGATGCCTTGTTCGAATCCACTGTTGTTACTTCCGTGGTAACGGTTGTAGCACTCGCCACATTTCCTGCCGTCATACACAACACCATCATCATGCAAACAGTCAATCCGATCCTTATCCAACCTTGTTTCATGAATTCTGTCCTCTCTTCTTCATCTTACGTGCAATCATTCTCTTTGTAAGCC
>JBNMIW010000119.1:0-5901 GCA_050873485.1 Lachnospiraceae bacterium
CATGTGGAGTACGCCAGCACTTGGCGAGCAATAGATAATTAGACGAACAAAAATATCCCTTATCATTCGAAATAACATGTTACCGACATGATCAAATGATAAGGGATATTTTATTGTGAGTCTTATTAGATATTGCAAGCCTTAGTGTCTGCTGCGTACGAGCCATAATGCGAATGTGCCTGCGGTGATATTGTTGTACCTATACAACTGACACCACATCCTAATTATTTCGCACGTCCGTCACTCACGCTGTGCAAGGGTTATTGGGTTCAAGGCCCCCTCCGGTTGTCCATATGATCTGTGTTGCATCGGTAAGACTTTGCGTCAGATTATGTTCCTCAACATATTGCCTGAACGGCTCACTGTTGTACTGCATCACACCCGCAAGACCTGCCGCACCGGAAGGTTCTACATATATTCCTTCTTCATCCAATATCGCCTTTTGGTAACGTTGCAAGTTTTCATCGGATACCGTAATGCATCCGGATATAATGTCTTTCATCATATGGCATACATAACCGGAAGGTCGTGCAACTGCCAGACCATCCGCTATTGTATGTCCACCAAGACCAATATCATACACGGAAATATCGCTTCCTTTGCCGCTTGCCATTCCCAATGTAAAGCACGGCATCTCTACCGGCTCCACAAAGAAACAATGTACCGCATCCCCATACATTTGTTTCAGTCCATATGTGATTCCTCCCGGAGCACCCCCGACACCACATGGAATGTAGACCAATAGCGGATGTTTTGCATCAACCGGAATCTTTTTATTATAGAGTTGCATATATAGTCGCATAGCTGCCGTTGCATATCCCATAAACAGATCTTCTGAATTCTCGTCATCTACAAAATAGCTCATCGGATCCTGTGCAGACTGATTCCGCCCACATCGCACTGCTTCACTATAATCGCTCTCATATTCTACAACTGTCACACCATGTTCCCGCAGCATATCTTTCTTCCATTGTTTTGCATCTGAAGACATATGAACAATTACCCTAAATCCCAACTTTGCACTCATAATTCCGATACTCAATCCAAGATTACCGGTTGAACCCACCTGAATACAATACTTACTCAACACCGCCCGATATTCGTCCGAATCAATGATCTTATAATTATCTGTCGCACGAAGCATACCTTCCTTCATCAAAATCTGTTCTGCATGTTTGAGTACTTCATGAATGCCGCCTCTTGCTTTTACAGAACCGGCAACCGGAAGATGTGCATCATCTTTTATCATGATATGTGCAGATACCGGAATTCCTGTTTTCCGAACCCATTCCTTCAGTTTCTCACATTCATATAATTCTGACTCGATCAGACCAACTTTCGCTGCCGTTTCCGGGAACGCACTGGCAATATACGGCATAAAACGCATAAAACGATTCTGTGCCGCCTGCACTTTATAGAATTTCTCACCTGCTATGATAGAGTGCGGCTGCACACTCTTCATATCCGGATTGATCCACACAGTCTCTTTCCGATCTTTTAAGTCCTGTATCACCATATTCTCCATTCACGTTCTCCTTTCTCCTTGCAAATTGCTTTGAATCTATTATCAATAAAGAAATTTAATGCACATCTCCACAATTGACCACATCTGTTTTTTCTTTCTCAAAGTACTCCTTTACCAGTCGGACTACAACTCCGGAAAGCAAGAATACCGCAATTAAGTTCGGTATAACCATCAAACCATTAAAGGTCTCAGCAATACTCCACATCAGTCCAAGATCCATTGTGGCTCCTACGATTGCGACTAGCGAATACACCAGCATAAATGGCTTGTGTACCTTCGCACCAAACAAAAACTCGATACATCTCGCACCATATAATCCCCAGCCGATCATGGTGGAAAATGCAAAACAACAGATTGCAACCGCCGTAACGACAGACACCCAGTTACCATAAGTCGATGTAAAACCCAGAATGGTAAGTTCCGCTCCTGCTGCCTCACCAAATGCAATCGGTGCGCCACTACACAGAATAACCAATGCTGTCAATGTACAGATCACGATTGTATCTACAAACACCTCAAAAACACCGAAAAATCCCTGTTTAACAGGCTTTCTTGTATCGGCACAAGCATGCGCAATGGATCCGGTACCAAGTCCGGCCTCATTTGAGAAGATTCCCCTTGATACACCCTTCTTCATACTCAGGAAGAAACTGCCTACAACGCCACCGGTTACTGCACCGGGATTAAATGCACCCTGAATTATGGACGAGAATACCATAGGCACATTGTTAATATGTAATAAGATAACACCTACGGCAAGAACAATATATAATAACGCCATAAATGGTACTAATTTCTCTGTCACCTGACCGATTCGTTTCACGCCACCTAATAAGATCAGTGCTAATAAAAATGCCAACACGATTCCAACAATTAAATTAAACACCGCAACGGAATTCTTTGATAAAATACCATAATTAAACAAAGCAGAATCGATTGCCGTTGTGATCGTATTCACCTGCGTTGCATTTCCCGTTCCAAATACAGTAAGCACACCAAATGCAGAAAACAGATATGCCAGCCAGTGCCAATGCTTTTTCAATCCATTCTTAATATAGTACATTGGACCGCCCACCCAGTCACCATGTACATTTTTTTCTCTAAAATGTACTGCAAGTGTAACTTCCGAAAACTTTGTACACATACCAAGAATGGCCGACATCCACATCCAGAACACTGCTCCCGGTCCGCCAATTGCAATTGCTCCTGCAACACCTGCAATATTACCGGTTCCGACTGTTGCTGCAAGTGCCGTGCACACCGCCTGAAACGGAGTCAGCGCTCCGTCTGCCGCTTCTTTCTTTTTAAACATCCGCCCAATCGTAACCTTCATTGCATATGGGAATTTGCGTATCTGTATAAACCGGGTTCGAAAGCTGAGCACCAGACCAACTCCGATAATACAGATCATAGCAGGCACACCCCAGATAAAATTATTTACAACATTATTTACTTTTTCAATTACTGATAACATTTTTCTTCCTCGTATCTTTCCTTAACATAACCTCACTATATCCATATAGTGCGCTTAATTACTCAATCTCATGTCGTTCATTGTTTACAATACTGATGTATTGTAGCAAAAACATCTTCAAATTCCAACGGTTTAGATAAATGTGCATTCATCCCCGCCGCTTTACTGCGTGCAACATCATCCGCAAATGCATTTGCCGACATTGCTATAATTGGTATCGTTGCTGCATCCGGCCGATCCAATGCTCTTATACACCTTGCCGCCTCCAGGCCATCCATGACCGGCATCATGATATCCATCAATATAATATCATAATCGCCCGGAGCGGATTCTTCAAATCGACGTACTGCAGCCTGCCCGTCAAATGCGGTTGTTACAATGGCTCCTTTTTCCGTCAGCATATATTGCGAAATTTCCATATTTAATTCATTATCTTCCACCAATAAGATCTTGACTCCTTTGATCACTTCTTCCTGTTCTTTCACAGTTTCATCTTTTTCCCGATAGTCACGATCAATCTCCAAACGAAGAACAATTGTAAAAGTGGTACCCTTCCCCTGTTCACTCACAAAATCAATGGAACCTCCCATACGCTCCACAAGCTTCTTTGCAATTGGCAGTCCTAATCCGGTACCGGAATAGGTTGTTCTTGCCGCATCCTGCTCCTGGGCAAATGTATCAAACGCTCTCTTTTGAAACTCTTTACTCATGCCAATTCCGGTATCCTCGCATCCGAATTCAAAAGTTGCATATTGTTCATCTATTGCCGTTTGCCGGCACCATACCCGCACAAAACCATTTTCCTTATTATATTTGACTGCATTTGACATGATATTTTGCAGAATCTGTTTAATGTGCAATGGGCTTCCTAATAAATGCCAACAGTCTCCCTGTAATGTCTCCCGTTGAATGGTAATACCATGTGCAGCCGCCTGTGCTTCCACGATCAAATAAGAATCTGTCATAATTTCTCTAAGATCAAACGGTTTATGTTCTAATTCAATCTCTCCGGTCTCTAGCTTACTCATATCCAAAACATTATTCACAAGGTCTAACAGAAAATCCGAAGCCCCTAATATCTTATCAAAGCATTCATCCGTTTTAACCGGATCAAGCTCGCAATTCTTACCAATGTTGACCATACCGCGAATTCCATTAATCGGCGTACGAATATCATGACTCATTCTTCGGAGAAAATCTGTCTTTGCCGCATTTGCTTTCTTTGCTTCTTCCGCTGTCAATCTTAACTTTTCCTGATACTCCAATTCTTTTTTCTTTTGATCCGTAACATTCCGGAATACCAACATCACGGAACGGATCTTACCTTCTTCATCCCGTTGTGGAATCAACAAAGACTGATACCACAGATGACCGCTTTCAAAGGAATATCCAATAAAATTCTTTCCCTCCAAACGTTGATCCACCGTCTTAAGATCTGCAAATGTGGAAAAGCCTTCCCGATATGCCACATGTACCAACTTATCCCGGAATACTGACAACATTTCCTGTGCAGACTCAATTCCGGTTATCACGTTCTGCAAACGTGGTGTTTCAACGATCGGCTCCCAACTGTCTTCCTCTAAACGAATCAACAGATTTGCGGAATAAATGCTTGCAATTGTATTGACCAGATGATATTCTTTTTCCATTTGCTTTAAGCGACGCTTTCTGCTGCGCTGCATGAAATTGGCCAAAACAAAAACAACTACTATATAGGCCGCAAACGCCGCTAACAGAATATATTTGCGATTCTTAAATACACTTGCCGCATCATAAAATACATACAGATAATAATTACGATACAGTTCATGCTTTCCATACCATGTATTTCCATGACTCGATAGCTGAAACAACTCCTTATCTTTCCATAATTCATCCTGTTCACTCACATTGGTAACGGGACACTGCTCAATCCTTTTTCCCTGCAGATCCGATATGTTTGTACCTATAATATACTCCCCATCCGTAATCACAATTCTTGCATTATCCGCAAATGTATCATCCGCAAGCAAAGATCCGATAGAAAATTCATTTTTATCGCCGATCAAACCGGTTATATCATCATAGCAGACAATAACTCCATCCTGACCCTTACGGGCAACAATTGCATAATTATAATATGTATCCTGAACTACAACCTGATCGGAATATGTCTTTTGAGGATATTGTTCCACACTTCGCAAATTCTGTTCTGACCGAAGCATTTGAAGTAACTGTTCCCCCTTTTCAGAAACAACTCCTGCCGATACAACCACTTTCAAATCATGATCCAAAATATATGTACCTGTTAAATTCTGATTTTTGACATACATTTGAAGACTTTTCTCATCTTCACCTGCATATAAACTCATGATCTTTGCTTTATTCGTAATTGTCTGCAGATCCCGTGTTTGATTTCCCAACTGATAATCATCATATTTTTGACAAATAGATTGCAAAAACTTCATGGTTCCCTGTGAATTATCTTTCACCTGGTTTCTTTCTATATTGGTGGTCAATGCATATACAATCGCTAAGAACGCAATCCCACAGATCAGAAACAATATCCACATTCTTGCAATTCCGGATTGTTCTTTGCCGTATTCCTTTGTCTGCATCAGTCATCCCCTCCGTATACATTTTTGTCAACATCAAGTCCGTATCGTCTGATAATCTCTCCGATTGTTCCATCTGCGTTCATTTCCTGTAATATATCCGTTAACTCATCTACTAATTGCTTATCCGCTGTTTTAGGAAATGCTACCCCTAATTGAGATTTGTGAATACTTATATTGAGATAACGATACTGTTCCGGATAATCTCTGGTATAAACAAGCAATGCCCCTTCATGCCCCGCAATGGCATCCACATATCCTTTTCTTAATGCTGTAAAGACTTCTCCAATTGTACGAAATGTTTCGAC
>JBNMIW010000120.1:0-5894 GCA_050873485.1 Lachnospiraceae bacterium
ATGATGATGTAAAGGGATCAACATTTGGAAGATTACAGGCAAGAACCGATAAGCTGACCAATACTTCTGTTAAGTTGAAGTGGACAAAGGTAACCGGTGCGGACGGATATTACATTTATGGTAATAAGTGTGGTAAGAAGAATAAATATAAGTTTGTGAAGGAGATTAAGAAAGGAAGCACGATCACCTATACACAGAAGAAGCTTACAAAGGGAACATATTATAAGTATATTGTAATTGCGTATAAGAAAGTTGGTACTAAGAAGGTTACAATAGCAGCATCTAAGACAGTACATGCAACAACAACAGGTGGTAAATACGGAGTAGCAAAGGCCGTAAAGGTTAATAAGAAGAGTGTATCACTCAATAAGAAGAAAACATTTATGATCAAGGCAAGCGAGATCCGTAAGGATAAGAAGATCAAGAAACATCGTCAGATTGCATATGAGACAAGCAATAAGAAGATTGCTACAGTGGATGGCAACGGTGTTGTAAAGGGAATCAGGAAAGGAACCTGCTACATATACGTATATGCACAAAATGGTGTATACCAGAGAATAAAGGTTAGTGTTAAATAAAATATAACATATGTAAGAGGTTATTCTCCTTTATAATGAAAAAGCGGTGGAATGTATGAATAATACATTCCTGCCGCTTTTTTGTTATGGAATATGGAGGCAATAAAAAAAGAGCCGTAAGGCTCTTTTTTTATGAAAATTACTCTTCAGAAATTGCTCCTGTTGGGCATGTACCTGCACAAGATCCACAAGAGATGCATGAATCAGCATCGATCTCGAACTTGCCATCTCCTTCTGAGATTGCTCCTACTGGACAAGAACCAGCACAAGCGCCACATGCTACACAGCTATCGCCAATAACAAATGCCATGATAATATCCTCCTTTAATTAGTATACATTATAATTGCTTATTGGTAAAATACCTCATTAACCTTATTGTAAAACAAGTTACGTCAGATAGCAAGGCTTTTTTTTAATACAATTTCGTGCATTTTTTGTTGAAAAATCAACGGTTTGAGCCGTTATCATACTATATTATTGAGCGTTCTTTGCCGCATCGTCCTGACGGCGTCTTTTTGCGCCCTTTAAGATGATATCTCTTGCATAAATTGCATCCTGGTTGGTCAATGGTTCCATTCCCTTTAACGGATAATCAATGCCCAGCTTCTCATATTTGATCTCGCCCATATTATGATATGGAAGTACATCTAATGCTTTAAGATGCTTCAGACCGCCAATAAAGTATCCTAACTCGTCTAAATAGTGGTCAACCAATGTAATATCTTTCACGATTACGTGGCGGATCCAGATATCAACACCCTTTTCGTCAATGTATTTGGCAAAGTCTAAGATGTTATCATTTGGCTGTTTGCACAGTTTCATGTGTTCTTCCGGATTGATGTGTTTAATATCTAACATGATCAGGTCTGTTACTTTCATAAGACGATCAAATTTTGCAAGCAAAGTCGGATTGTCTCGATGGAAGATAACACCGGAAGTATCAAGACAGGTGTGGATACCTTTTGCCTTTGCTTTTTCGAATAATTCAGTTAGAAAATCAATCTGCATTAACGGCTCACCGCCGGTTGCAGTAATACCGCCATTTTTGTAGAACTCTTTCATGGAATCAAACTGGGCTAACAGATCATCTGCTGTATGATCTTCGCCACCGGTTGGATCCCAGGTATCCGGGTTGTGACAGTAGGCGCAACGCATAGGACAGCCTTTGAAGAAGACAACATAACGCATGCCGGGACCGTCTACGGTGCCACAGGTTTCGATGGAATGAATGTGTCCGATCATATATACTTCTCCTTATAATAGATTAAGAAAAAGGCAAGGGCGAAGATGCCCTTGCCTTCATTTGTAAACCATAATACATATCAGCCGGCTGCGATTGCCGCTGCCCAATATGTATTCATATCAGCCAGCTGCGAAAATCCTGCGGATTTCCTCGCTGTTGGAGATTCCTCCAATGTCGATACTTCCAGATAAGAAGCTTAGTGTGCAAGCACCCACGCTTCTTACTGTCAGTATTGCCGCTGATATGAATTGTTATTACATATGGTCATGGAAAGTTCTTGAGATTACATCGTTCTGCTGCTCTTCTGTCAACTTAACGAAGTTAACGGCATATCCAGATACACGGATTGTTAACTGTGGGTAATTCTCTGGATGCTTCTGAGCGTCTAATAATGTATCACGATTCAATACGTTAACGTTAAGATGGTATCCGCCTTCTGCCATATAACCATCTAACATGTTTACTAAGTTATCTACCTGCTGAGTACTTGCTGCCATTGTAATGTCCTCCTTTATAATTAATATTTGTGTAATTCTTCATCCATACCTTCCATCAAAGTAGGAACGCTACAAGCGAGATCCCCCTTTGCACAGTCGGTACAGCCCATAGTCTGTGTGGTCTTGCCACCAGCTTCTACGGAATCGTCCACGGACACATTAATGTGTCCATGTCCGTTCGCAACCATGTTATCTAACATGGCAACTATATCATCAACTTGATTCATGTCGGCCATTATAATAACCTCCAATCGTTAATTATTTGCTTAAGTCGATATCGATATCTCCTGCAAATACCTGATCCTCTTTACCAAGAGCACCTGGGATGATTGAGAATGTATTAGAAATACCATCCTGAGCATCCTTGAATGGAATCTTAGCTACAGAAGCCAAAGATGCTACAGCACCGTGAGTATCTCTCTTATGAAGTGGGTTAGCACCTGGAGCAAATGGTGCACCATGCTTACGTCCACAAGGAGTATCACCAGTATTCTTACCATATGTTACGTTAGAAGTAATTGTAAGAATTGACTGTGTTGGGATACCATTTCTGTATACGTGATGCTTTCTGATCTTATCCATAAATGTTGTAACGATAGAAGCAGCGATCTCATCAACACGATCATCGTTGTTACCATATTTAGGGAAGTCACCCTCTGTCTCGTAGCTTACTACGATACCCTGCTCGTTACGGATCGGTTTAACCTTAGCATACTTGATAGCTGATAATGAGTCAGCAACGATTGAAAGACCAGCAACACCAGTTGCGAAGTATCTCTTAACGTCTCTGTCATGTAAAGCCATCTGAATTCTCTCGTATGCATACTTATCATGCATATAGTGGATGATGTTAAGTGCGTTAACATATACTGTAGCTAACCACTCCATCATATCATCGAACTTAGCCATTACGTCATCATAGTCAAGTACGTCACCCTCAACCGGACGGTACTTAGGACCTACCTGAACGCCTGTACACTCATCAACACCACCGTTGATAGCGTAAAGTAAACATTTAGCAAGGTTAGCACGTGCTCCGAAGAACTGCATTTCCTTACCGATAACCATTGAAGATACGCAACATGCGATACCGTAATCATCACCGTGAATTGGTCTCATCATATCATCGTTCTCGTACTGGATTGAAGATGACTTGATAGACATCTTAGCACAGAACTTCTTCCATCCTTCTGGAAGTCTTGTTGACCAAAGTACTGTTAAGTTTGGTTCCGGAGCAGTACCTAAGTTGTTCAATGTGTTAAGGTAACGGAAGCTCATCTTAGAAACTAATGTACGTCCATCAACACCCATACCACCTAATGACTCTGTTACCCAAACTGGGTCACCAGCGAAGATCTGGTTGTACTCTGGTGTACGAGAGAACTTAACGCATCTTAACTTCATGATGAAGTGATCGATGAACTCCTGGATCTGCTCCTCTGTGAACTTACCAGCAGCTAAATCTCTCTCAGCGTAGCAGTCTAAGAATGTAGCTGTACGACCAAGTGACATTGCAGCACCGTTCTGCTCTTTAACAGCTCCTAAGTATCCGAAGTATGTCCACTGGATAGCTTCCTGTACGTTAGTAGCTGGCTTAGAAATATCGAAACCATAGAAAGAAGCCATCTGTGTTAACTCTTTCAATGCTTTGATCTGCTCTGCGATCTCTTCCTTGCCACGGATTACATCATCTGTGTAAACTGTACCGAAAGACTCTTTCTGAGCTTTCTTGTCCTCGATTAAGAAGTCTGTACCATAAAGAGCAACTCTTCTGTAGTCACCGATGATACGTCCACGTCCGTATGCATCCGGAAGACCTGTTACGATATGGTTTGTACGACATCTTCTGATCTCCTGATCATATACATCGAATACACCTTCATTATGTGTCTTTCTGTGCTTAGAGAAGAAATCAACAACTTCTGGATCTACTTTGTATCCGTTGTCTTCACAAGCCTTCATAGCCATACGAAGTCCACCGTATACGTTCATACCTCTCTTGAAAGGCTTGTCTGTCTGGAAACCAACGATAGTCTCTTTGTCCTTATCAAGATATCCTGCACCGTGAGAAGTTAAAGTAGAAACAACCTTAGTATCCATATCAAGAACACCGCCTGCTTCTCTCTCCTTCTTAGTTAAGTCCATAACCTGTGCCCATAAATCTTTTGTGTTCTGAGTAGGTCCGCAAAGGAAAGAATCATCACCTTCATATGGTGTGTAGTTCTTCTGGATAAAGTCCCGAACGTCTACAAATTTCTCCCAGTTACCGCCTGTGAAACCATTCCATTCTGATCTCATTTCAAAATGTCCTCCTTTAATATAATTTTTTGAAAATTCACCTTTAATACACTGGTGAAAATCTTATAAGCCTATTATAGATTTATATTGTATACACGTCAACGAAAAAATGCTTCTTTTTTGTACTTTTTTCAATACAAAAAAGTGCACGCGTAAAATGTTAAATATGCGATAAATATAGGAAAAATAAGCGTTTGCAGATGCGGAAAATTGTATACAATCCGGAAACGGGTGAATCTTCATTTACCAAAAAATGACAGATGTTGTGGTAGGTTTTTGACACAACCAAACATATTGCGTTATAAAATGACAAGTCCCTAAAGTGTATGCAGCAGTTTCATAAAGCAAAAACTCCTTTATATTGCCAATAATTATGTGCTATTTTACTATAAAAATTTTACAAAGAGCAAATAAATTATGACATATGTAAAATATTGTAGTATATTGTATACATTTGTCGAATGGTGTGCTAAGATGGAAAGAGTTATTACTATATAAATGAGGTAGAACAGATGATACATTCTTTTGAAATACAAAGTGCATATATCATTCCAATTCTTTTTCTGGTCATAGAATTGCTGGTATTTGTGGCAATGATCAATGGTCTTTTATGGATCCGCCGCAAAAAGAAACAGATCCGGGACAAAGAAACGGGTGTGGAATTATACAATCATGCAATCTGCGAGGGAATGGGAGAGGCTCATTTTCTTGTGGAGAAAAAAGAGTGGAAGGCAGTTTATTTTACTCAGAATTTCGAAGAGATCGTGGGTCTGGCACCACAGAGGATTCGTGATGACTTTGAATCTTTAAGAGAATTAATGTCGGCACATGAATACAAGCGTTTTCT
This sequence comes from Lachnospiraceae bacterium, assembly GCA_050873485.1. GTDB lineage: Bacteria > Bacillota > Clostridia > Lachnospirales > Lachnospiraceae > CAG-590. The sequence goes on from JBNMIW010000120.1 coordinate 5,465, forward strand.
TCAGGAGTACACCGGATGGACAGGAGAAGATCCGCTGGCATTTGATTATCAGGCACCGACTTATAAGAATCGCTGGATGCGTATGATGGTGCTTTCGGGAGAGAATGAGGATTTTGACTTTTTTATTTTTCGGGATGTATCTCAGGAAAAACAGTATCAGAATCAGTTAGAGGAAGAACTGGTTCACGCAGAAGAGGCAAGCCGGTCAAAGACAACTTTCTTATCGAGAATGTCGCATGAGATCCGTACACCGATCAATGGTATTATCGGTATGCTTTCGCTGGCACATAGCAGGGTTGCTGCAGGATCGGATGTTGATGGCTATCTGGGAAAAGCAGAGAATCTGTCGGCGCATTTGATCTCGCTGGTTAATGATATTTTGGATATGTCACGAATAGAGGCAGGTAAGATTGAGTTAGAGAACAAACCG
>JBNMIW010000121.1:0-5893 GCA_050873485.1 Lachnospiraceae bacterium
ATATAATTAAGAAAGGAGTTGATCATCATAATGAAACGTAAAATAACAGTGAAATTGCAGGAATGGAAGGAACAGACGCAGGGAAGACTTCCACTACTCATTTATGGTGCAAGACAAGTCGGGAAGACATACGAGATGCAGGAATTTGGTTCAACATCTTATAAGAATATGGTGTATGTGAATTTTGAGATAGATGAGCGGATAGGTAATTACTTTGAAGCAGATATCCATGCAGATTCTATCATATCAATTTTGGAAAAATATTATCAGACAAACATTATTCCGGGAGACACGCTTGTTATTTTTGATGAGATTCAAATGTGTGAGAGAGCCTTAACATCTTTAAAATATTTTGCGGAAGAAGCACCGGAATATCATATTATGGCAGCAGGAAGCTTGTTGGGTGTTGCCTTGAACCATGAAAAGTATTCGTTTCCCGTTGGAAAAGTACAAATGTTGACTATGTATCCAATGGATTTGGAAGAGGTGTTGTGGGCAAAGGGAAAGCAATTACTTTCTGATACGATTCGTGAACATTATGAGAGTGACACTCCGTTGGATTCTATACTTCATGAGGAAGCACTACAAGAATTTTATCATTATTGTATAGTGGGTGGAATGCCGGCCGCAGTGAAAGCAGATATTGCGGTTAATAGTACAATGAATGAGACAGAGATTCGATCTATGCTTCTCAATTCATATATTGCAGATATGACGAAGTATGCGGATAAGACAAGTACAATTCGAATATATGAAGCATATGATTCACTTCCGGTTCAGTTGGCAAGGGATTCAAAGAAGTTTCAATACAAATTGATCAGATCAGGAGCAAGAGCATCCCAATATGGAGATGCCATTGACTGGTTGATTCGAGCAGGAATTGTGAATAAATGTATGAAATGTACCCAGGGATTTTATCCGATCATGGCATATCAGGATATTAGTGCATTTAAATTGTATTATAGTGACATGGGTATTATGTCTGCAAAGCTGGGTATGACATTAGAAGCATTGAGCGGTAGAGAGACGGATCATTTCCGGGGTATATTAACGGAAAATTATGTATCTACAGCATTAAAAAGTAATGGATATGACTTATATTATTGGGAATCGGATAATACGGCAGAGGTGGATTTTCTCATACAAAAAGATAGTCATGTCATCCCGATTGAATGTAAAGCAGGAAATCATGTGAAAGCCAAGAGTTTGATGGTTTATAAGGAAAAATATGAACCGGTTTACGCTATTCGTATATCGGCAAGGAATTTCGGATTAGTAAATGGAATCAAATCAGTACCATTATATAGTGTGTTCTGTATTTAAAGCTGGTAAAGCAGATTGCAGACGAAGTCTGGGGATAATAGAAATAGATAGACTGGAATTAAGAAAACAGCGCGACGATCCGTTTGGGTTGCCGTGCTGTTTTTCATATAGCGTTAAGAATATTTCATTGTGTTTTATGCATTTTCATCTTCTAATATAGAAGTACAATGTCCGCAGCGTGTTGCCTCGATCGGAATCTCGTATCTGCAATAAGGGCAGATCTTTGTGGTCTTTACTTCTACTTCCGGCTTCTTGCCAAATGACATTGCCTTATTGAGAGCCTTCATAATACAGAAGAGGATAAATGCCATAATCAGGAAGTTCACAACAGCACTTAAGAAGTTAGATGCAAATCCCCCAACATCCTGTAAGGAATAGCGGGCTCCGGCGGTAAGGAACTTGAGGATCGGATTGATAAAGTTGTCAGTTAAGGAAGTCACGATTCCGGAAAACGCACCACCAATAATCACACCGACTGCCATATCCATGACATTTCCCTTGAGTGCAAATGCCTTAAATTCTTCAATAAATTTCTTCATATGTAATTCAGTCCTTTCGATGATAATAAAACATAGGGCTGAGATCAGTCTGTCCCAACCCTATTATATGTCGCCCTTATTGAGAAAAAACTTTAGAAGTGGAAAGTATCTTTCAGTCCTACCCACAACTGGTCTTTGTCGCTTAAGTTAAGTGCGGTTCCGTCGGCTAAATGATATCCCTCGCCGGAAGCAGTTCCTTTGTACTCGCCCTCAAGCTGTGGCCATTCGACACCGATCTCCGGATCGTTCCATGCAAGACCGCCCTCGTCACCCGGATGGTAGAAGTCTGTACACTTATAGCAGAATTCGGCGATATCGCTTAATACTAAAAAACCATGTGCAAAGCCTTCCGGAATGTAGAACTGTTTTTTATTCTCTTCGGTTAATTCAACACCGAACCATTTACCGTAGGTTTCTGAGTTGCTTCTAAGATCAACCGCTACATCAAATACGGAACCCTTTACGACACGCACCAACTTGCCCTGTGGGAATTCCTTCTGAAAATGAAGACCACGCAATACACCTTTTGTAGAGCAGGATTGGTTATCCTGTACGAATTCCATTGTCAGTCCGGCTTCTTCCATATCGTTCTTATTATAAGTCTCCATGAAATATCCTCTGGCATCTCCATGCACAGCAGGAGTGATTACGCATAATCCTTCAATGCCACCTGCATTTTTCTCAACTTTAATCTGTCCCATGATACCTATCTCCTTTAAAAATCAATCTCTTTCAAATAACGGCTTAACGCATCCTGCCAGGTCGGTAATGGTGTGAAGCCCTGTTCCGTTAACTTGCTCTTGTCAAGACGGCTGTTGAATGGTCTTGCTGCCTTGGATACCCCATACTCTTCGGTTGTCACAGGAAGCACCTTCAGGCGGTCTTCGCTGTATTCGGTATGTCCAAGTTCCACTGCCTGGCGGAAGATCTCTTTTGTAAAATCATACCAGCTGATGTATCCACCTTCATTGGTTGCATGATAGAAACCATATTTGTCTGTCTGAATCATATCTACCAGCAGTCTTGCCAGATCGTAAGTATAAGTCGGAGTACCGATCTGATCGTTGACTACCTTTAATTCATCATGATTCTTACCAACATTGAGCATTGTTTTGATAAAATTCTTACCGTTTGTACCAAATACCCATGCGATACGGACAATGAAGAACTTGTCCAGGCGGCTTGTGACGGCCTGTTCGCCGGCAAGTTTGGTACTGCCATAGACATTGAGTGGGGCGTAGTCGGTGCAGTCCGGTTTCCAAGGTTCCGTACCCTGACCATTGAATACATAGTCGGTTGAAATGTACATCATAGGAATCTTCAATTCACTGCATACGTTTGCAACGTTCTTCGTACCGCCAAAGTTAATGCCGCGCACTTTGTATCGATTGTCTTCGTCCTCGGCGGCATCAACAGCGGTCCATGCTGCACAGTGAATAATGGCATCCGGCTGTTCAAAAATGATACGGGCCTGTACCGCTTCGGCATCTGTCAGATCGATCGGAATATAGCGCATTGTTGTAACGGCTGTTCCATCATTGGCACCACTGTAAGTATCCGCGATGTCGCTGCCGATACCTTCTATACCGCGTTTTGCTAATTCGTTCATTACGTCGTGGCCTAACTGGCCGGCAACGCCGGTTACTAAAACTTTCATAATCTATCTATCTCCATACATTTTTTCGTAATAATTCTGGTACTCGCCGGAAATGATCGTCTTCCACCATTCCTTGTTGTCAAGATACCACTGGATCGTCTTCTTGATACCGTCTGCAAATTTGGTCTCCGGTAACCAGCCGAGTTCGTTGTGGATCTTCGTTGGATCGATCGCATAACGCATATCATGACCTTTTCTGTCGGAAACGTATGTGATGAGGCTTTCCGGTTTGCCGAGCTCTTTACAAATGATCTTAACGATGTCAATGTTCTTCATCTCGTTGTGACCACCGATATTATATACTTCCCCAACGCGTCCTTTGTGGATGATCAGATCGATTGCTTTACAATGATCTTCTACATATAACCAGTCACGCACATTTTCACCCTTACCGTATACCGGAAGAGGCTTGTCATTTAATGCATTTGCGATCATAAGCGGGATCAGCTTCTCCGGGAAATGATATGGACCGTAGTTGTTAGAACAACGGCTGATCGTTACAGGCAAACCATAAGTTCTGTGGTAAGCGAGAACTAATAAGTCTGCGCCGGCTTTTGATGAGCTGTAAGGGCTGCTTGTGTGGATCGGAGTCTCCTCTGTAAAGAAAAGATCCGGTCTGTCAAGTGGAAGATCGCCATATACCTCATCGGTAGATACCTGATGATAACGGGTAATGCCGTATTTTCTACATGCATCCATGAGTACAGCAGTTCCCTTGATGTTTGTATCAAGGAATACTTCCGGATTCTCGATGGAACGGTCAACGTGGCTCTCTGCTGCAAAGTTGACAACGATGTCCGGGTGCTCTTCTTCGAATAATTTGTAAACTGCTTCACGGTCTGTGATGCTTTCTTTTACAAAACGGAAATTCGGATTGTCCATAACCGGTGCAAGTGTGGAAAGGTTACCTGCGTAGGTTAAACAGTCTAAGCAAACGATCCGATAGTCAGGATACTTGTCTAACATGTGAAAAATAAAGTTGCTTCCGATAAATCCGGCTCCGCCGGTTACAATAATTGTCATAATATAATCTCCTTTTCAATTAAAAATTAGTGTAATACGTCTAAATATTTGCCGTCTAATACATCTTTCAGATACTGTCCGTACTGATTCTTCTTCAATAATTCATATACTTCTAAGACGTCCTCTTTGGTGATCCAGCCATTCAGATATGCGATCTCCTCAAGACATGCGATCTTACGATGCTGATGGCTCTCCATTGTCTTCACGAAATTGGTTGCTTCTACAAGACTTTCGTGTGTTCCGGTATCTAACCAGGTGAATCCCTGACCGAGAAGTTCGACATTCAGGTTGCCCTTCTCTAAATAGATGCGGTTCAGATCGGTGATCTCTAATTCCCCACGTGCACTTGGCTTCAAATTCTTAGCGTACTCTACAACCTTATTGTCATAGAAGTAAAGACCGGTTACACAGTAATTGCTCTTTGGATGCTCCGGTTTCTCCTCGATGGAGATTGCCTTACCCTCGGAATCAAACTCTACGATACCAAAACGCTCCGGATCATCGACATAATAACCGAATACCGTTGCGCCCTTTCCGCTTTCCGCATTCTCTACAGCTGCTTTCAAACGCTTCTTCAGACCATGTCCGGCAAAAATGTTATCACCCAATACCATTGCAACCGTGTCGTTGCCAATGAATTCTTCTCCGATGACAAATGCCTGTGCCAGTCCGTCCGGGCTTGGCTGAACGGCATAAGATAAAGAAACGCCGAATTGATGACCGTCTCCAAGCAGCTCCTTGAAACGTGGTGTATCCTGTGGAGTAGAAATGATCAATATATCACGGATGCCGGCATTCATTAAGACAGACATCGGATAATAGATCATCGGTTTGTCATAGATTGGCAATAATTGCTTCGAAGTTACCATGGTCAGTGGATAAAGGCGTGTGCCGGATCCACCTGCTAAAATAATACCTTTCATAATAATACCTCCATATTATATAGATTGTATGTTGAAAAATTATGTCGTTATCTAAGGGATAACTGCATTATATAGGGTGACGTAACGTAACCTGCAAGAGGTAAATTTATATTTGTTGTCAAATAATTATGTCTAAACTTTGAAAATTTTGTGAAGATTTGCTTGTATATATTTAGTCATTGTGCTAAAATTACCACTGTATATATATATAATTTTCCTAAAACAAAAGGAAGAGAGAAGGAGGAAGATAATTTATGAAGAAATTTGGACAAGCAGTGAAAACTGTAGTGGCTGCTATGGCATTCTGTTTCGTTGGTACATTGAGCATTTCTGCAAATGCGGCAGTTTACGAGGGCACTGAAAAAGTAGATAGTACCGCCTATATTTGATATAATATATATATCAAATATAGGCGGTGTTTTTTATGA
>JBNMIW010000122.1:0-5849 GCA_050873485.1 Lachnospiraceae bacterium
CCACCAACAATCGTACATACCACATAACTCATGTTACCAAGCTGGGCATTGATTGGTCCTAAAATATTGGCAAATTTGTTCGCCTGATAAGCACTGTCAAATAACCGGTCATTCAAGGCATTGAATTCTTCCATACTCTTCTCTTCATGGCAGAATACCTTGACTACTTTCTGACCGGACATCATTTCCTCAATATAACCATTGACCGTTCCGATATCCTTTTGCTGCTTCATGAAATAGCTGCCTGACTTTCCGGCAACCACTTTTGTCACCACTAACATGATTCCTACCATGATCAGGGTAGTAAATGTCAGCGGAATACTCAGACGTATCATACAGATCAATACCGTAATGATCGTAATCGTGCTATTTAACAACTGCGGCATACTCTGTGAAATTACCTGACGCAAGGTATCAATATCATTTGTATAGACGGACATGATATCTCCATGTGCATGCGTATCAAAATACTTGATCGGCAATCCCTCCGTATGGGTAAACAGGTCATCCCGAAGATCCCGTAATGTTCCCTGTGTGACATTTACCATCAGCCAGTTATACAGCCAGGTGGTAAATACACCGATCGCATAGAAACCGGCTACTCTTCCAATCGCACCTGCCAATCCGGTAAAATCAGGATTTGTTGCCTTTAATAATGGCACAATATAATCATCGATCAACGACTGCATGAACATGGTTCCCTGTGCATTACATACCACGCTCGTTAAAATGCTTAAAACAACTACGATAACATGAATACGATAATGCCGCATCACATAATCCATTAAACGCTTTAATACTTTGCCAGGATTCTCAACAGCTGGTTTCTGTCCTCTTGGGACACGTCCCTTCATTCCCTTTACAGGCTTTGCATCTCTATTCTGTTCCATTAGTTTGCACCTCCTGCTTCATCAAAATCTCCGTTACCACTTGTCTGTGACTCATAGATATCGCGGTAGATCTCATTACTCTCTAATAACTGTTCATGTGTACCGAATCCATTTACTTCACCATTTTCCATAACTAAGATACGATCTGCATTCTCCACACTTGAAATTCTCTGTGCAATAATAATCTTGGTCGTATTCGGAATTTCTTCCCGGAACGCCTTACGGATTCTGGCATCGGTCGCTGTGTCAACCGCACTGGTTGAATCATCTAAGATCAGGATCTTTGGCTTTTTCAATAGGGCTCTGGCAATACAAAGTCTCTGCTTCTGTCCGCCGGATACATTCGAACCACCCTGTTCAATATAAGTATCATAGCCATCCGGAAAGCTCTCAATAAAATCATCCGCACAGGCAAGCTTACATGCATGAATACATTCTTCTCTGGTCGCATTTTCATCGCCCCAACGGAGATTTTCCAATATTGTACCGGAAAACAGTACATTCTTCTGTAATACAACCGCTACTTCATTACGAAGTGTTTCGAGATCATATTCCCTGACATCCTTTCCGCCAACCTTCACACTTCCTTCTGATACATCATAGATACGGCTGATCAGATTCGCCAATGAAGACTTCGCACTACCGGTTCCACCGATAATTCCGATCGTCTCACCGGAATGAATGTCCAAGTTAATATCCTGTAATACCCATTCTTTGGCATTTTCCTTATACCGGAAGTTGACATGTTCAAAACAGATACTTCCATCCGGTACTTCCATATCCGGGTTCTCCGGGTTAGTCAGACTGCTCTTTTCCTCTAATACCTCTGCGATACGCTTTGCACTTGCTGTACTCATGGAGATCATAACAAATACCATGGATAACATCATAAGGCTCATTAAAATGTTCATACAATAAGTGAACAGACTCATCAGCTCTCCGGTCTCAAGTGAGGAACCAACAACCATTTTCGCACCTACCCAGGAGATCAATAAAATGCAGGTATATACCGTTGCCATCATAACCGGCGCATTCATAGATACCACCCGTTCTGCTTTTACGAACATATTGTATAAGCTTCCGCTTGCCTTTGTAAAACGCTCGCGTTCATAATCTTCTCTTACGAACGCCTTTACCACACGGATCGCAGATACATTTTCCTGTACACTCTCATTTAAATCATCATACTTTGGAAATACCTGATTAAAGTACCGTGTTGCAAAGTAAATGATACAGGCTAATATACTTCCTAAGATAAGCACTGCACACAAATATATGCTTGCTAATCTCGGACTGATAAAAAATGACATGCACATCGCACAGATCAGACTGAAAAATGCCCGGATGCACATACGCAGCATCATCTGGTATGCATTCTGAATATTTGTTACATCTGTTGTCATACGGGTTACTAACCCGGCGGTTGAGAATTTATCAATATTCGCAAAGGAGAAAGTCTGTATATTCTCATACATGCCTTTTCGCAGATTTCTTGCAAATCCGGCTGACGCACGGGCACCATATTTACCGCCCATAATACCAGCCCACAAACCAATTGCGGCTGCTACCACCATATACACACCCATCTTGTAAATGTGGTGAATATCACCTACATTGACACCCTTATCAATGATCGATGCCATCATCAACGGAATGATCATTTCCATAATGACCTCAATGATCATGAAACACGGTGTCAGAATAGAATCTTTTCGAAATTCTTTTAGCTGTTTTCCTAATGTCTTGATCATACACTCACTCCTATCCTATCTTCATTTGTTCTAAATACTCTGCAACATTATTCTGCATTTTCTTTACAACCTGACGGAACAATTCTATCTCTTCGTCTGATAAACCCTTTGTCACCTGTTCCTCTAATTCCTGTCTTCCCTGTTCCATATTACAATGATATTCTCTTGCTTTATCTGTCAGTACGACCTGTTTTACTCTCGCATTACCCGGAACACTTTTACGCTCAATAAAGCCTTTCTCTTCCATAATCTTGAGTGTACCGGAAAGGGAAGATTTCCCTACCTTGAACTTCTTCTCCAAATCTTTCTGATAGATCGTATCATTTTCATGATTGATCAGATACCCGATGATCCAGCCATTCATCATGGTCATATTATCGTAACCATTTCTTCGCATTCCGGCTTCCATCGTCTTCTTAAACATCCGGTCTAATACCTTTAACTGATATCCTACACGGTCTACCTCCGCTTCCGGAATGCCGCACATCTTATCCTGCATACACATTTGCATTACTCCTATCTCATATGTTTGAGCAAATGAAATTCTGCCCGTTTCTATACGTTTACACAAAAAAAGGTTCGTCACCGTATTGTTTGTTTCCAAACAGTTCGGCAACGAACCTTATTATAGTGTATTCATTTTTAATTTGCAAGTACAAACTAACAATTCATATTTATTTCACATTTACTCCAGATTCAAATGTTTATCAAACAAACGGTTCGTAATTGCAAAAATTGCTATAAATGCTGCAACACTGATCACAAGTGCAATGCCAACCACACCATTTAAGATTGCATATTCACTGGCATTGACAAGCGGATCAAAATTAAAGTCCGGCACAGCAAAGATTAACGTCATTGTTCCCACGATCAATAAAACATATATTAAAATGACAATAATGACAAATGATGCAATTGATGCAAAAATTCTCCATTTTCCAAACAACTGTCCGATTGCCATACACATATATATCATAAGCATCGGAAGAAACGTCCAGACAATCATCAATAACGCTCCCATGATGATCGTAACAAGATATTTGGCTTGAAAATCCGGCATATTTTTAAATATTTCGGCAAATACGTTCTGTACTTCTTTTACTTCCGGTGTCCAATACTGACCTGCGTTAAATAACATCCGACACAGCCATACGAACACAGAACCTATGATCTGCCAGATCACACCACCAATTAACTTAGACCATATATGCGTTGATGTCTTAACCGGCAATGTAAATGTAAGATATCCCCGGTCACTTACCATTGTTGAATAAAATCTGACAACAACAAACACCTGTAATGCTACTCCTACCAACGCGATCAAATATGTATATCCCATATAAGAAAACATCTGTAAAAAAATCTTTCCGTCCACATCACTCATTGGTAACATACTAATTATCTTCATGAATATGGTCACAATAAAACCGACTAAAAATGTGATACCTACCGGTAAACGATAGGATTTTAATTCGTGTTTAATTAATTTTCCTAACATCTGAACACCTCCCGGAATACCTGATCCAATGATTTTTCATAATTGGTACGGATATTATCCGCAGAATCATAACAAACAACATTTCCCTCTTTGATCATGATTACATCATCTAAGATATTCTCAACATCGGAGATCAAGTGTGTGGAGATCAAAATACTTCCCTCCTGATTATAGTTTGTGATAATCGTGTCTAATATGTAGTCTCTTGCCGCCGGATCCACACCGCCCATCGGTTCATCTAACAGATAAAGATCTGCATTCCGACTCATAACAAGAATTAACTGCACTTTCTCTTTTGTTCCCTTTGACATTGTCTTCAGCTTATCTTCCGGATTAATATTCAAATCCGCTAACATCTGGTATGCCTTATCCTTTTGAAAGTTTCCATACATCATATCAAAGAAATCAATGATCTCGCTGACCTTTTCCCATTTGCTTAAATATGTCCGTTCCGGCAGATATGCAACTTTTTCCTTTGTTGCCGGACCGATCGGTAACCCTAATATCCGAATATCTCCCGCATTTGGTGTCAATAATCCGGCACATAGCTTAATAAATGTTGATTTACCGCTTCCATTCGGTCCAAGCAGACCTATAATACGTCCCGGTTCTAACTTCAGATTCACATTATTCAATGCCTTCTTACCACTATAACATTTGATAAGTCCATTGCATTCTAATAAACTCATTTTCCTTCCTCCTCATTATATTCTGTAATCATACGGATCATATCCGCTTTTTGATAACCAAGTGTCGACATCTCTTTGTAATAAGCAGTCACATGGGATCTTGCAAATTCATCCTTCGTCTGCTCAATCAAAGCACTGTCCTCTGTAATATATCTACCTGTTGTCCGTACAGCATATACAAGATTCTGGCGTTCCAATTCCGATAATGCCTTCTGCATCGTATTCGGATTCACTTTTGCTTCCTGTGCCAATTCTCGAACCGGCAACAGCTTCTCGCCCGGCTGATACTGCCCTGATACAATTCTACGTTTCAATTCTTCCAGTAACTGTGTGTATATTGGTAATCCTGATTTGATTTCCCAGTTCATAGACATCCTCCTTTCTTGTATTATCCAATTAGTACAATAATACATTAAGACAATTTTGTCAACACTTTTTCCATTATTTCTATTTTTTCTCCAAAAAAAATTCCTCTTAAACAGATAAGAATTATCCTGTCTGTTTAAAAGGAACTTTATCAGAATCTATAATGACTTATTCTATTCTTTTTCATTCACAGTTTCCACTTCCGGGACTTTACGGATTCGTACTTTACTGATCATTCTTCCTTGTCTTGCAACCGCAATGAAAATAAATCCCTGATAAGTAATCTGAATGGATTCCTTTTCTTCCGGTAAATGACCCAACTCATATAGCATAAACCCATTCACTGTATCGATATCCTCATCCGGAAACGTAATTCCAAATAAATCCTCCAATTCCTCTAATTCCGTACTACCATTTACGATATATCCCTGACCCTCTGCTAATTTGCGGATGTCGGTCTCTTCCTCATCATGTTCATCTAAGATATCACCAACGATAACTTCCAATATATCCTCTAATGCAACAATTCCTTCCGTCTGTCCATACTCATCTACAACAATCGCCATATGAATCTTATTTGCCTGCATCTGATTAAACAGCTTGCTGATCTTCTGTGTCGGATGAATATAAAATGGCTCTCCACCTAGTTCTCTGA
>JBNMIW010000123.1:0-5837 GCA_050873485.1 Lachnospiraceae bacterium
GCCCGGATCGCAACCTCCGTCTTTCCGTATCCAACGTCTCCACAGATCAGACGATCCATGATCTTTGTGCTTTGCATATCCTTTTTCGTCTCGCTGATCGCACGCAACTGATCATCCGTTTCCTCATAAGGAAACATTTCCTCAAATTCCTTCTGCCAGATCGTATCCTCCGAAAATGCATATCCCTGTTTGGACTGCCGGATCGCATACAACTCCACAAGCTCTTTTGCGATCACATTGACCTGTCCCCGCACCTTCGACTTCGTCTTTTCCCATTCATTTCCGCCCAATTTATTTAATTTGGGCCGTCTGCTATCCTTTGAAGCATACTTCTGTATCAGGTCAAGCTGGGACGCTAATATAAATAACTTAGAACCGCCACTGTACTCAATAGAGATATAATCCTTTGTCACCTGATCAACCTCTATTTTTTCAATACCCCGGTAAATGCCTAATCCATGTTTCTCATGCACGACATAATCTCCGATATTCAGATCATCAAAGCTATTGATCTTCTCACCGGAATACAATGGTTTCCGCTTGATCCGTTTCTTAGTTTTCTTCTGACCAAAAATATCTCCCTCTGTCGGAACTACCAGCTTGATCTGTGGAACCGAAAATCCACTCTTTAATCTTCCGCTTGTGATCATCATTTCGGACGCTGCCAAAATACGGTCTTTATCATCGGAAAAGAAACAGTTCACATCCTGATTTCGCAGATTATCGGCAAACCGTTCTCCTCTTGTCGCAGACGGGCAGAACAATACGATTCGGTATTCCTCCTGTTTCCATCGCCGAATATCTTTTAATAACATTTCAAAATTGTGACGATAGGTTGGAACCATTTTAGTCTCAAACGCAATTTTGGTTTTTGGTTCAAAGATGGATTCCTCTTTCGCTAAAATGCTGAACAAAACCGTATCTTTTCCGGCGATCTTTCCGGCAATTTCTTTGTAATCAAACAAAATGTCCGCCTGACTCGGCAACATATAACCGCCCTCTAACCGGCTGACCATACTCTCACGGAATTCAATCTGACACGCCTCCGCACGACTTAATACACGTTCCGGTTCATCGACAAATATCTGCATAGATTGCGGCATATAGGACAGGAAACTATCCAACGTCTCATAAAAGGAACCGATATATCCATCTACACCCATCGCGCTATGAAAACAAGACAATTCTTCTTTCAGTGCTTCAACAGCACGGTTAATCCTTGCATATTCCTCTGTTTTGAATTGTTCTTTTAACTGTTTTGCGTATGCTTTATGTTCCTTTTGAATCTTCTTCAGTCCCGCCTGAATCCGATCCTCATCGAGAATCATTTCTGCTGCCGGATAAACCGAAAGTTCTTCTACATTTTCAATACTCCGCTGACTCTCTACATCAAAACTGCGAATACTGTCAATTTCTTCTCCCCACAACTCAATCCGGTACGGACACTCACTACTCATAGGGAAGATATCCAAGATACCTCCCCTGATTGCAAACTGTCCGACTCCGTCTACCCAGTCATTTCTCTCATAGCCGAGTGAAACGAGCTTCTTCTTCATCTTCTCTAAATCGAGGGTTTCTCCTAATCGGAACGTTACGATATTCTTTTGTATCTCCTCAAGCGGAACCAGTTTATTCAACAGTGCATCAATCGACACTACAATGGTTGACACCGTCTGCTCAAGAATCCCTTTTACAACTTCCATTCTTTGTCGAAGAATTGTATGTCCATGTATATCTGCATTATAAAACAGCACATCTTTTGCAGGATAGTACATTACATTTCGATCAAAAAACGCATATGCATCCACGATTTCCTTTGCACGATCTTCGCTATAAGTAACGATCAGTTTTACACGGTCTGTTCCCAGACAATCCATCGTGTAATATCTTGCATATCCATCTGTACCGGTGACCTCAAACGGCATATTGCCTTTTTCTTTTGCCACACGATACTGCTCCCCTATATCCGATAAACGAAAGGGTGCTCTTAAACATTCCATAATTTTCTTTCCTTTACTATTTTGACGTTGGTCTTACATTCGACTCAAACATTCTGCTATATCCAAGCCACTCACTGTTTCCGTTATTATTCCCACTATCTAATAATTCAATAAATCCTTCTAATTTGGCATCTGTATTGTCTGCAAATGCAAGTGCTACCGCCTCGATCAATGCAGGTTTTTTCGGTGAACCATATTCCAATTCTCCATGATGAGATAATATACAATGTTTTAACTCATTTGCAAGCTTAACAGGGAATCCATCTATCTGCTTCATCTTCTCGTCCAACATGATCGTACCGGTAACAATATGACCGATCAACTGTCCCTCATCTGTATAATCATTTTCCGGGAAAGAAGAGATTTCACTCATCTTGCCAATATCATGACAAAGAGCTGCTGTGATCAGCAAGTCATGATTCAATACCGGATATCTCTTTACATAGAACTCACAAAGTCTTGCAACCGAAAGACTGTGTTCTAACAATCCACCTGCGAAATTATGATGCATTGTCTTTGCGGCAGAATGAATCTTAAATGCCTTTATAAAATCCTGATCTTCCATAAACACCATCTCAAGCAGTTTATGAAGATGCTCATCTCTTACCGTATGTATCATTTCAACCAGTTCCTGGTACATCTCATCCAAATTGCGTTTTGAACAAGGCATGTAATCAACCGGATCATACTCTCCCTCTTCCGCCTTTCTGACTCTGCGGATATTCAACTGTAAGGAACCCTGAAAACTCACTACCTGTGCATCTACCTGAATATAATCCATGGATTCAAAATGTCCGATTCCATTTGACAGATCCCACACCTTGCCATCGACAGAACCGGTCTTATCATGTAACTGCATAGAATAATAATTCTTTCCAGCCTTCGTCTGCAATGTCTTCTTATCCTTACATAAATAAATAGATGAGATCATATCTCCTTCTCTTAATTCCTTAATATATCGCATATTCTTGTCCTCCTGCTATATTATTCTTATTAACGTTCATTTGCCTTGGGCAGCGAGAATACAAACTCACTTCCCACTCCCGGTGTACTGATCAGATCAATATGTTCTCCATGTGCTTTAATGATCTCTTTTGCAATGGACAGACCTAATCCGGTTCCCTGTTTATCCTTTCCCCTTGACGGATCCGTCTTGTAGAACCTGTCAAACACCTTATTCTGCTTATCCTTTTCAATTCCCGGTCCATCATCCTTGACGGAAACAAATACTTTATCATTCTTATCATATACTGTAATCTGAATTTGTCCACCTTTGTGACTGAATTTGATTGCATTATCCACAAGGTTATAGATAACCTGACCGATTTTCATCTTATCCGCATACACAAAAGTATGCTCCGTCGGACAATTCAACCTCAGATCAATTTGTTTATTATCACATACACCTTCCACCGTATTCCGTACTTCCCTTATGATGTCCACTACATCAAAGTTTTGTTTCTTCAGGATCGGACCATATGTATCAAAATCATTTAGTTCCAATAATCCGGTCGTCAGCTTTGAAAGACGCTTTGATTCAGTTAAAACAATATTCAAATAACGATCATATTTTTCCGCCGGAATCGTTCCGTCTAACATCGCCTCTAAATATCCTTTGATCGAAGTAAGTGGCGATCGGAAATCGTGTGATATATTGGCAATAAAATTCTTTCTATATTCATCTAATTTACTCAGTTCGCTTGCCATATATTCCAATGAATCCGAAAGTTCTCCAATCTCATCTTTTCTCTTTACTCCGGTTCTTGTATCAAAATTACCCTTCGCATATTCTCTTGCAGCATTATTAAGTTTCGTAATCGGTCGTATTACCG
The DNA here is from genome assembly GCA_050873485.1 of Lachnospiraceae bacterium. Taxonomy (GTDB): domain Bacteria; phylum Bacillota; class Clostridia; order Lachnospirales; family Lachnospiraceae; genus CAG-590. The sequence continues at coordinate 3,833 of JBNMIW010000123.1, forward strand.
TTCCGGAAAGATAAGCTAATACAACACCAACAACCAGTATCATAACAAGAAAAGGCATATACATAATGCTCAACATATTATCCTGTAAACTATCTAATTCCGTCATAGATGTATGCAGCACCAAATAGCCGTTTTGCCCGCTATCCGTATAGACCGGCAGACCAATACTGATCACCGTCCCGGAAAACATCCCATAAAAATCACCCGTCATCGTAAATGCTTTCTTCAGGTTAATATCCTGATCGATCGCTTTCAAATTATATGGCAATTTTTCATAATTGGCAGGATTCGAAACCACGATCATTTTTCCGTTCGAATCAAAATACCAGACATTTGTCTTAAGAGTATCTTCAAATTCATTAAACCGCACCTGTAGATATTCCATTGAGGTAATACCCTGTACATAAGAAGTAATCGTCTGCTCCGATAACAAATTTGCTTCATTGATCAGATTGTTCTGTTTTTCCGATACCAGTGCCTTCTGTGTTGCATACGTTGTGTAACTACCCAGTGCAATAAATATACCAATCAGTAAAAGCACGATCACAATTATAACATTATCAAAAAATGTACGTTTCAATCCTAACCCTCCGGCTACTTCACTTCAAACTTATATCCGATTCCCCACACAGTAGCAATCGACCAGTTCTTTCCATCTTTAATCTTCTCCCGAATTCGTTTTACGTGGACATCCACCGTCCGCGTATCCCCGATATAGTCATATCCCCAGATCTGATCTAACAACTGTTCTCTTGTAAACACCTGATTCGGACTGCTTGCCAGAAAATATAACAATTCCATCTCCTTCGGTGGCATATCGATTGCCGTACCGTTATATATAACGGAATAGCCGGTAAGATTAACCGTCAATCCGTCGTACTTCACACAGTCCTTTTCCTCTTCCGAAGCAGTCTCATCCGCCTCCTCATTCTGGGACACTCGCCGGAGTACCGCCTGCACCCGTGCTACCAGTTCATTGGAATCAAAAGGTTTGATCATATAATCATCTGCCCCGATCTTAAGCCCTAATACTTTATCAAATACTTCCCCCTTAGCGGAAAGCATTATGATCGGCACATTACTGCTCTTTCGTATCTCCCGGCAGACATCATATCCGTCTATTCCCGGCAACATAATATCCAGCAATATTAACTGCGGTTTATATTCCTTAAATTTCACTAAGGCCTGTTCGCCATCTCCTACAATCTCTGTATCAAAACATTCTTTCAACAGATACAGTGAGATCAACTCTGCAATATTCTCATCATCATCTACGATCAAGATTCGTTTCTTCTCCATGCAAACCTCCTTCTTTCCTTACAGGTCATACGGATCGATTCGTTTACACGCCCAATCCGGTTGCTATTCTATACCATATATGCTCTATAATTCTACAATTGTCACACCCGCATCGCCTTCCCCGAATTCACCTAACCGGAAAGACTTTACATACTTCTGACGTTTCAAATATTCATGTACACCCTTCCGGAGTGCACCGGTTCCCTTTCCATGTACAATGCGGACCTGATTCAAATGCGACAGACAGGCATCATCCAAATACTTATCCAACTCCATGATCGCCTCATCCACCGTCATTCCCAAAAGATTGATCTCCGGCTTGATATTCTTTGCCTTATTCACCGATGCACGATACTGTGCAGTCTTTTGCTGTTTGGTCTGCTTCTCTTCTTTGACGATCTCTACATCACTGATCTTCACCGTACTCTGTAATATTCCCATCTGTACGGTAAGTTCCCCTTTTTGATTTGGAAGGGAACGAACGGTTCCATCCAGATTCAGACTGATCACATGCACGGAATCACCTAAATGAAAATCACTTGCTTTTGCTTTGGACTTCCGGTTCGAAGTCTTATACTCTAACTTGCTATTCACGGATTTTAATTTATCCCGCAGTTCGCCACGCGCCTTCTCCATCTCTTTATTACTGGCTGTCTGTGGTTTCTTCTCCCAGTTGTTATACTTCCGGATGGATTCATCTGCAAAC
>JBNMIW010000124.1:0-5821 GCA_050873485.1 Lachnospiraceae bacterium
GTCTGTTAAAGTGAGACTTTTGCAGATGGTTTTTTGATTTGGAATAAGAAATAACAAGGATTGGAATTATGAAAAAATTAATACAATTATTATTGGGAATCGTGCTTATCATGAATTGCTGTATTCCTGTATGTGCAGCATCGGTACCACAGGAGGAGACCCCGGATTACAAGGTTGCATTCTATGCGTTTGATTGCTACCACATGCAGGACGAGAATGGAAAGCGGTACGGATACGGATATGATATGATGCAGCGGATATCTAATTATCTGCAGTGTACATTTTCTTATATTGGATATGACAAGAGTGCTAAGGAATGTGTGGAAATGCTTCAAAATGGTGAGGTAGATATATATACAGCGGCGAAGAAAACTCCGGAAAGGGAAGAAGAGTTTGCATTTTCCAAACATCCTGCAATTACAGCAACTACCTGTATGAATGTCAAAAGAGGAAATGACAAAGTAGTGGCAGGAGATTATTCCACCTATAACGGATTAAGGATTGGCTTGTTAGAGAGACATACCTATAATGACAGATTTATTGAATTTACGAAAGAAAAAGGATTTGATTGCGAGATTATTTATTATGCAACACCTACAGAACTTTCTCAGGCACTGATCAACGGTGAGGTTGATGCATTGGTGAATAGTTATATCCGGACACCGGAAGATGAAATGACGGTGGAAGATTTTGGTGAAACACCGTATTATTTTATGGCGCGCAAAGAAGATCAGGATTTGATCAACCGGATTGATGAAGCAATTGATGAAATGAATGTTGAAACCCCGAATTGGAGAAGTGATCTGTATAATCTATATTATGGTTCTCAAGATGCAAATACACAATTAACGACGGACGAACAGAGATTATTGCAGAAAGTGCAGAAAGAACATACAGTAATACGTGCAGTGATGAATCCGGATCGTAATCCATATTCGTGGTATGAGTCTGAAAAAGGTTATGGGATTATTGCAGATATTTTTGAAGAAACGGCAAAGGAATTAGGACTTGAATATCAGATAGTGCCGGTCTCTTCTCAAAAAGAATATGAAGAATTGCTTTCCTCGGGGAATGTGGATATCTGTATGGATATGGATAGTTATTATGAAGATGAAGGTAATTATAAGTACAAGATAACAGAACCATATCTGACAACAACAGTTTCGGTTCTTCGAAGGCGCGGCGCCTCCGGAAAGACTAATATAATCGGAGTATTAGAAGACAATATCGCAATGAAAGAGATTATAGCGGATGTCTGGCCGGATGCACAGATCATTTCAATTGATGATTCGAAAGAATGTATTCAGCAGATTGTAACTCAAAAGATTGATTGTGCACTGATGATGAGTTATGAAGCTCAAAAGATTGCAAGAGATGATACGCAGAATCGTTTAAGTGTAGAAATTGTTCCGGGTGTGACAATGAGTATGCGAATGGGAATCAATGCAAAGGATTCTCGCGATTTTTACGGAATCTGGGAGAAAACATTGTCAGAGATTTCAGCAAAGAAGAGTGATGAAATTGTCCAGAATTATTTGGAGATAACCAATACGCAGGGATTGTTAGCTTATTTGTTCGATCATCCGGCATATTTGGCAGGGGTTATCGGGATACTGTTCTTTACATTATTTGTAATATGTTTGTATATACAGTCTATCAGAACAAAGAATAAACAGTTATACATATCGGAACAATTATCAAAGGCATTGGCGGATGCAAGGACAGCAAACGATGCAAAAGTCAATTTCTTTTCCAAGATGAGTCATGATATCCGGACGCCGCTGAATGTGGTTCTTGGAATGACACAGATTGCAAAGAAATATAAGCATGACTCCAACAGATTAGATGATGCATTAGACAATATAACGACAGAAGGCAATTATCTGTTGACGATGATCAATTCAATTCTGGATGTGAATCAGTTAGAGGACGGACACATTGAATTGATACACAAGCCATTTGATCCGGATGCGTGTATGCACGACAGTATGAAGGTTTTACAACCGTTGGCAGAAAAGAAAGAACAACATTTAACGTTTTCTTCCGATTTTAAGGATCATGTTGTGGTTGGAGATGCGGGAAGATTTAGCCAGATTATGGTAAATATTGTTTCAAATGCGATTAAGTATACAGATATAGGTGGAGACATTAAGGTAACATTAGAAACTTTGCCGGATAACCGTTATCGCTTTACCTGTACGGATAACGGAATCGGTATGGAAGAAGAGTTTTTGAAGCATATTTGTGAAGATTATACCCGGGCAGAAGATAGCCGGATATCTGCAACGGAAGGTACCGGACTTGGTATGGCTGTAGTGAAAGGATTTACCGAACTGATGCATGGGTCCTTAAAAATTGAGAGTGAATTAGGCAAAGGCTCAACATTTATAGTGGAGCTTCCTTTTGACGAGCCGACAATAAAAGAGCGTGAGTCGGTAGTGGATCTAATGACGGAAGTGAATCAGCGAAATGTTAATTTTGAGGGAAGAAAAGTTCTCCTGGTAGAAGATAATGCGTTAAATGCAGAGATTGCAATGGAACTGTTGCAAAGTATTGGACTTACCGTTGATCTGGCAGAGAATGGAGAAATTGCTGTTCAAAAATTTGAACAATCCGGGAAGAAAGAATATTTTGCAATATTCATGGATATGCAAATGCCGGTCATGGATGGTTTGGAAGCAACTGGGAGAATACGACAATCTAAGCGAGAGGATAAAGATATCCTGATTTTTGCTATGACGGCGAATACCTTAATGAGAGATCGGAAAAACTGTCGGGATGTGGGGATGGATGGCTATATATCAAAACCGATAGATATGAAGGAGATTGAGAGTACATTACAGGAACATATGCATAGCCAGATATGATTTGCGTTGAAAGAAGGAGTGAGTGATATGCAGCTGGAAAATGAACGAATGGATGATGAGAGATATATTTTGAATAAATTATTTCCGGAATATGTCTCAATCTATCGAATTGAACTGAATACCGGTGCATATAAGATATTACGCTTAGACGATAATACGAATGCAAAAAAGGTTGTAGATGAAGCAGAACGTCCATTTACTCATTTTGATGAATTTGCAAGACAGTATGCGGATTGTTATATTTTAGAAGAGGATAGGGATGAATTTTTGGGCTGGTTTTCCTGCAAAAACATGAAGAAACAGTTACAAAAGAGTGAGAAGATCACTTATCATTACCACAGTGTATCCAAGCAGGGCGAGCATCGTTATTATGAATCTTATGCAGTGAGAGAAAATATGGATGATGAACAATTTCCCATTTTTCTTGCATTGCGTAATATAGATAGTATTGTATATAAAGAAAAGGCCATCCAGGAGAAGCTGCAAAGAGCGTTAGAGGAAGCTAAGTTAAGCAATGAGATCATATCTTCCATTGCAAAGACATATCAGTATATTTCCAGAATTGATATACAAGCGGATTACTTTGAAGAAATAGTGAATCGTGATGATATAGATATGGATTTTAGAAGATCCGGAAGATTGTCACAAAGCAATGCGATGACATGTAGGAATTTGGTTGCACAGGAGTATCAGGAGGCATTTTTGACATTTACAGATCTGGCTACATTGCCGGAAAGAATGAAAGAAGATGAGACAATTGCGTTGGAGTATCGAATGAAAGATGGCAATTGGCATAAACTCCGCTTTATTGAAAAGAAAAGGGATATAAATGGGAATCTGACACATGTTCTTTGTGTAATTCGTAGTATCAGCGACACGAAGAAACGGGAGCAGGACCTTTTATATCAGATTGCAGAGGCGAAGAAAGAAAATGCCTTAAAGACTCGGTTTCTGTCAAATATGAGCCATGATATCCGCACTCCGATGAATGGCATTTTAGGTATGATCGATCTGGCAAATCGGTATCCAAATGATCTGGAAATTCAGCAGAAATGCAGGAATCAGATCATGAATTCATCCAGATATCTGGTTTCTCTTGTAAATGATATATTGGACATGAGCAAGTTAGAAGCTGACGAAACAATTGAGCAGGAGATCACATTTGATCTGACGGATCTGTTGAGTAGAGCCAATACCGCAAAACAGATTCAGGCAACAGAAAAAGGAATTGATTGATTATGTGGTGGATTGGGATAGAGCAGAGATAAAGCATATGTATCTGTCCGGTAATCCGATCTATTTGGAAAAATTATTGACTGCGGTTGCAGATAATGCAGTAAAGTTTACTAAGCCGGGTGGCAATATTCATGTCTGGTGTGCAGAACAATCCGCAGAGCAGGATAAAGTGGTATATGAATTTGGATGTTCGGATAACGGAATCGGAATGGACGACAGTTTTGTTGAGCGTGCATTTGATATGTTTACCCAGGAAAATGAAACGAGCAGAACCCGGTACGAAGGTGCCGGTCTGGGTCTTGCAATTGCAAAGAAGATTGTAGAACGGCTTGGTGGATCGATCGCGATTCAGAGCAAGAAGGATGTTGGAACTACCGTCATAATGACGATTCCATTTCATATTGGGTCACCGGAAGAGATCAAGAAAACGATAAATTATGACGAGATATCCGTGGAGGGATTGCGTGTTCTGGTGGTGGAAGATAATGAACTTAATATGGAGATTGCACAATTCATATTAGAAAATAATCACATTCAGGTAGAGTGTGCATGGGATGGAATAGAGGCAGTAGAGAAGTTTGAGAACTCGCAAACCGGGTATTATGATGCAATTTATATGGACATTATGATGCCGAATCTGAATGGATGGGATGCAACGAGAAAGATTCGTTCTATGAAACGACCGGATTCCGAAAGTGTGCCAATCATTGCCATGAGTGCAAATGCATTTGTGGAGGACATTATTAACAGTCGGATCTCCGGTATGAATGAACATCTTACCAAACCGTTGGATGAGGCAAAGCTGATCCATGCATTGAAGGAATGTATTGGTAAGAGAAAGTAAGGAATTTACCGCTGCACAGGAGCGGCGCAATGGCAGCAATATAAGTAAAGGAATCTTCTATCAGACATCTTTCCTTTGCTGAATGAATGTGTTATAGTAATAACAGTTAGAGACAACTAACTGTTATTACTTTATGAGGAGGATCGTTTACTATGTTACAGTGGAAAGTATTTATGGTTATGGCTTTGATCGGACATATATTCTGTGGTATTTCCGATGGATTGCTCACCTATGCCCCAAATGGCAAAGTCGATTTAACCAATTTTAAGGATTATGAGAAGTCAAAAGTATCCTTTCAGGGGATGCCGCTTAAGAATTTATCAATTGCAATGTTGCTTGGTGTATTTGCGATGACGTTTGAGATCTTTGGTTATCTGGCATTATGTGACTGGATGCGACAGTATTCTGAGACATATTATATGATTATGTATATTGCAACGATTGTTATGTTTATCAATCTTGCCCTGCACCATTTGTTCTGTTGTTTAGTTGAGTGGTTCTTTGTAAAATTAAACTTGACAGAAGAGGCATTGCATGCTGTATGGGATTTCTTCAAGACAACCTGCTATACAATGTATTTGGGATATCTGGGAATGTTGGTATTTGCAGTTGCCTTTTTGATCGCAGTTGTAACGGGAACTACATCACTCCCTGCATGGGCGTGTATTTTCAATCTGTTGCCGCTTGCTATTGTGATTTTACCAACGAAACTCCCTGCTAAGGCAAATGTGATTGGAGCAATTATGTTCGCAGGATTGCTGCTTCTTATTTAGTTATGAGTATATAGTCAATTGAATAGAGAAAATATCAGACAGGTGGCAATTGATATGCCACCTGTTTTTTTACAAGTGTGCCTAGCGGCGCACGTTTCCAA
>JBNMIW010000125.1:0-5810 GCA_050873485.1 Lachnospiraceae bacterium
AACCGGGCTGTTGGCCGTGACCTTAGATCCCTATCGAAAGCTGGAATCAGTAAATGTGAAATATGATGCTAACGTGTTTATAAGAAGTTTTATTGTTGTAATTGATGCGGTGGATGGCAATTACCAATATTATGATGCTAACTATTGGGAAGATGATGCCGGGCTGTATGATGATGTAGAGTAAGAAATTCATAAAGAAATGGGGTGAGAAAATGGGTAAGAGAAAAGAAAAAACATCCTTTTCGTTCAAAGGAATTCGGCGTTATCTGCTGCGGAGACAGACAATAGGAATGATCCTTTTTATGGCGTGTTTTTTTACATTAAAGGAATCTAAGATATTTGTTGATCGCAATCAGAGTCTTCTATATGATGTGCTGATCCGGGGAAGAACAGAATGGGGAGAGGCGAGAATCTTTTCTACGGCAGTATATCAGATGGCGTCCATCACCAATATGAATGCATGGCTGGTCATGTTTCTGCCGTTTTTGCTGGCATATCCATATGTCATAACAGTTTGTGATGATTACCAGTCGCATTTTATTAGGAGTACAATGATCCGAAAAGGATTTTACCCGTATGTGAGAGATTGTTACTGGTATGGAATCATAAGTATGGCTGTTATTGGGAGCAGTTCATTGCTCCTATATACTCTGTTTTGTGTGATTACATGTGATCCTTTATCGGTACTTAATGCAGAAAACCAGCAGATGTTATATCGCGTAATATGTGGAAAGATGGCATTAAGAGTGGGAATGTCATCAGGCATGTACTATGTGTTATCAGTACTTACAGGATATGTTCGTATGCTATGTGCATTTCTGATTTCCGGATTATTATCGGTGCTTGGAATGGCATGGTCTAAGAATAAGTATTTTTCCCTTTGTATGCCATGTCTGGTCTATTATCTGCTGATACGGACATCCGAGACATTGGTAGACAATCATATTGGGATCGGAAAATACATTTCACCTATGAGATTGGTACAAAATGAGATTCCCATATGGTTGTTATTGCTCATTGTCGCTGGTGTTGTGATTGTGACTGAAAGAATATTTACCTGGATGATGGGAAGGGAGGTTGACCGGGGTGCGTGTTAAGAAGAGAAGAATGTTGCGGATTGGTAATCTGATGCGGCTTAACTGGTCTGAGTTTTTCAAGAGCCCGAAGCTGTTTTTTCTGATATTTACCTATATCTGTATTGCGGAGCGCTGCTTTTTCCCGATGCTTCAATTATCAAAGGAAATTGATGAGTATATGAATATTTATGAACCATTTATCAATTTCTGTAACGGTGATGTGGAATCTATTCTGATTCCAATTGTATTTCTTGTGTTATTTTGCGATTTTCCAAAAGCAAATTCACATTATACATTTACCTTAGTGCGATGCGGAAGAAGAAACTGGCTATTTGCAAATGTGTTATTTGCGGGTTGTGCGTCTTTTCTTTATCTTGGCGGCGTGTTTCTGATATCGGTATTGGTGTGCCAGAGTCGTTGCTTTGTATTGAATGGATGGAGTATGTATACCAGAAAAATGCGGTTTTATTATCAGACCCAGCTATATGCGGCGGGTGAGGATAAGGTGATCCCGCCAGGACTGTATATGCATTATCGACCGTTACAGGCATTTGGTATCACAATCTTGTTAAATGTGCTGTTAGCTATGTTTATGGCATGTATCTGTCTGCTTTGTAATGTGTTGCAGAAGAAGGACTGGGGAATGATGATCAATGTATTATTACTGATTGCCGGCTGGGTGACGAATCTGTTCAAGGTAAATGGTATGTGGGTACTGCCATATGGCAACAGCAAGATTGGGTGGCATAACCGGTTCATGTTGAAGGAAAAAGTGATCAGTGACGGATATTCCATTGCGTATTTTGTGATTCTGACACTGATCTTATATATCATACTGTTTCGCATGATTCGAAAGACACCAATTTATGTATCGGATAATCTGTAGGAGGGAAAAACATGGAAGAAGTATATGCAGTAGAATTACATGAGGTAGGACTGACGATTGGAAAGCAGGAGCTGCTAAAGGATGTTTCTGTGAATTTTAACTATGGTAAAATTTATGGCATTATTGGTAGAAATGGTTCCGGCAAGACGTTACTGTTTAAATGTATTTCAGGATTTATTCTGCCAACACATGGAGACATTCATGTGATTGGTGAGCAGGTTGGAAAGGATATAGATTTCTCCGGACATATGGGGGTGATTATTGAGACACCGGGATTTATTCCACATTACTCGGCATACAGGAATCTGAAGATTTTGGCTGATATTTCAGGCGGCGCAAAAAAGGAGCGGATCATAGAGTGTATCCATATGGTGGGGCTTAGTGAAAAGGAGAAGAAACCGGTAAAGAAGTATTCCCTTGGAATGCGTCAGCGGCTGGGTCTGGCACAGGCAATTATGGAAGATCCACAGGTGCTGGTGTTAGATGAACCAATGAATGGCCTGGATAAACATGGGGTGGAGGATGTCAGAAAGCTTCTGCTTCAATTGAAGGAACAGGATAAGACGATATTGATTGCCTCACATAATGCAGAGGACATCCGTTTACTGTGCGATGAGGTATATGAAATGGAAGCTGGTGTACTTACGAGGGTAAAGTGATGGAATTCAAGCTGCTTACAGAGGGAAAAGAATATAAGATAAGTGATGAAATCCGAGGTGCTTACGAAGGTAAAATGCCAGGAGGTGTAAGGGATGAAGAGATATGGAATGGGAATATTAGCATGTCTGATACTGTTATTTTTAATCACGGGTTGTGGGGCAAAAGAGCAGTATGATGAGCATACGATCGTATTGGGTGTACTTGCGGGTGGTGGTCAATCGATAGAAGAAGCAGTTGCCAAGTACAATCATTCTCAAAAGGAATACAAAGTAGAGATAAAGGATTATGGAATGAAAGATAATTCGCTGGATCAGATGATCATGGATATTATGACAGGCTCCACTCCGGATGTTATTATGATGAACACGCTTCCTATTGAACAATATGTGGAGAAGGGATTGTTAGAAGAACTTACCTCATATCTCAAGCAGGATGCGGATTGTGCGGTGGAAGATCTGATACCAAATGTGTATGAGACAATGAAGATAAAGGATGGTCTGTATTTTACGTCACCTGGATTTGCAGTATTTACAGTGGGTGCAAGTAAAAAGGTAACAGGTGATGTATCTGGTTATAATATTCAGGAATTCAAGGAATTGTTAGACAAACAGGGAAAAGAGGTGCAGCCATTTTACAGTCAGTATAAAGGCCATTTACTTACAACATTATGCGGGTATAGTCTTGGTGATTATATAGATTGGGAAAATGGAACCTGTTCTTTTGATGGAGAAGAATTTCGAACAATCCTGCAACTTTGTAATGAATGGGGAGACAGCGAATTGCGTGATTACGAAGAAGAGGAACCGACGCTTGTATCATCTGGCAGAGAACTGTTTGTATTGACCGAGGCAGATTTTCAAAGTATGGAGTATAACCGGGAGATGTTTCCGGAGGAGATCAATTATGTGGGCTATCCGTGTGCAGACAGGCAGGGAACGTATATGAAGTTCAATACCATGCTTGGGATGAATGTGAAGTCTGAGAAGAAAGAAGGAGCCTGGTCATTTATGCGTATGTTCATGACGCAGGAATTTCAGAAGGATAATATATTTTGTGACTGGCCAACACGGACGGATTGTTATGAGCAGAAGTTAGCAGATGAGGTGACAGATACACCAGAGTATGAACAGGATGTACCGGTATTGCGGCAGATTATAGAGAATACACATAAGAGGGATCAAACGGAAGATGCCCTTATGGATGAGATTATCTGGGATGAAGCGGAGAAGTTCTTTCAGGGAGAGAAGACGTTAGATGAGACGGTCGATATTATTCAGAAACGTTGTGAAACCTATGTAAATGAGCATAGGTAGCATTTATGCAAAGAATAAAGATATGCAAATAGTAACTGCATATTTGACGTGCGTCAAATAATATTATATAATAATGTATAAATACTTGACGTGCGTCAAACGGTGTCAGAGTTTTTTTTAGATCAGATATGGAATATGATTCATGAGCGATATCGGATTCTTCAGAAAAAATGGATGAAGGGATGATAATATATGAAAATTTTCGAGATCATAGATGCGGAATTAGAGTTATCCATGGGTGTGCTGTTATATTACGAAAAAGAAAAGACATGTATAATAGAGTTACAGGAATATTTAGATGAATGGACGGCACCGCTTCTATTTACAAGTTATGTCAAACAACATATATATACCATTCCGCGTGACATCAGCCGTTTGTGGGTACAGGAACGTGTAATACCAAGTGGCAGGCAGAATATAAAGGAGATTCTGGCACATCACAATTTAAAAGAATATGATGAGATGACATTTTTAGAGATTTCAAGTGGGAAATGTTCGCAGGATAGCTTGTATATTAAGAAGATAGAGAGCTTACCGGAATATGTAATAGATCGGACAAAGCATAATATAATGGAATGTGTTATGTCTGAACAACAGAGACTTTTGTGTTTCTTTGTAGATGGTACATTAAAAAAAATAGACCTTGCAGATATATCCAATCTGGAAGGTGTTGATAAGATCATTAGAAATGAAAAGTTATACCAGTCAGGAAAAGTTGGAACTGGAGGATATTTTGTTACATTTAATGATTCGATTGATATATCAGCGAGGCTGCTTTATGAGAGAGGGGAACGGATTCCGCTCCGTCTTGGAGACTTTACGGCATTTGTGCAGAACAATGTGATTGACACAACACAGAGCTGTAATATCTTGCAATGTTCCAGACAGAACGTTGCTTATATGGTCAGCCATAAGCAAATGATTCCGATCAAAGAGGATGTGAGGGGGAATCTGTACCTGAAGGGGGATGTGATCCGAAATCAGTGGTAATGGAAATTTTGATACAGATATTATTGAAGTAGGGGCAACGCAATCCTGCTGATTTGGGATAATGGATAGTTCGTAAGTGCATTATTTGTGCTGATAATAGAATACTGCTAATTGTGTGCGGTCCCGCAGATTCAGCTTCTCTAATATGGTGCTTAGGTAATTGCGGACGGTTCCTTCACTTAGATATAACTGGGAGGCAATCTCCTTGTTGCTCAATCCATCGGCAACTAAGGTGATGATCTCATACTCCTTATCAGAGATTTCATAATGGGAATAATCAAAGGTATCTTTAGATTTCATAAGTTCCGGGATCTTTTCCATAATCTCATTGCCATATACATTCTGACCGGAAAAGACAGCATTTAGTGCAGGAAGAATGGTTTCATAGTTTTGTTTTACAATATAGCCTTTGGCACCAAGCTCAAGAGCTTTGACAATATATTCATCATCTACAAATGTGGTGAGAAATAATACCTTAGCATCCGGAAATTCATCTAACAGACCGGAAAGTGCATCGGTTCCATTCATTTGCTGCATCTGGATATCCATTAATAAAATATCCGGGTGAAATTCCCGGTATAGTGGCAATGCGTCACTGCCGTCTTTGCCGATGGCTGTAACGTGAATTCCCTCATTTGCTTCTAATATCATTTTCAAAGACATGCAGACCAATTGGTCATCGTCGATCAATACAATGTTCATTGTAACCTCCCATATTGCCAAACTAACTGTATGATTACACAATGCCGAACACATGTCAAGATACATTTACCCTTGCACAGCGTGAGTAACGGACGTGCGAAACGGATAGAATACAAAAGCAGTTGTACGATGATAACTAAATATCATTGCAGGCACGTTTGCACTACTCATCGCTCGCAGCGG
>JBNMIW010000126.1:0-5792 GCA_050873485.1 Lachnospiraceae bacterium
ACACTTATCTGCATGAGGAAAAATACCGTACACTCGCCAAACAGCTCCTGCATGAAGATAAAACATTACAGCGTATCTTCCACACTGCATGATTCCACAGTTGGAGGCAGTTGTTGCAGGTCGGTTATATCGTGGTAAATAATTTGTTGTCCGCTGGTAAGGATCATTGTTCCTTCTAACAGATCAAATTTTCGAACACGTCCACTTATCGTCTTGTAACTGCCTCCTTCTTTTTGCTGATCCGGCTCAAAATAGGTTACCCGAATATAAGGCTGTTCTTGTATCCGTTCTTTTATCTCATATAACACCGCATTGATCTGTTCTTTCCGGTCTTCCTCTAATTCCACTTTGTCTGCCGTAACTCTGGCAGTCTCATCAATCGCATCTTCATATCCGGTCAGTGCCGCAAATGGCGAAAATTGTGCTGCACGATCTGAAATTGCCATTCTCGGATGTTTCTTCGAGGTCGGATGTGCAAGATTGATGATATCGTCATATTCCGGTCCCACCGGTTTTAACAAGGTTGTCTGTTTCTCTTTCAAGCTTTATGACCTCCAATCTGCGCATTTCTGTCTCTTGCTGTCGCACCCTCTTGTAGATCCGTTCCCTTTAATATTGCATTTTTTCCAAATCGTTTCTTAATATCCAACATAGCATGCTGCATCTTCTTTTCCCTGTCTAATTCCTGCTGTCTTTTTTCCTGTTCCTGACTGCGTTCATCATAGTCGATAAATAATGACAATTGCTCATAACCGGAAGACTTCGGAATTGCAGTTTCTGCAATTACATGGTTTGCTACCACATTTAGTCTTCTGACCAGCAGATTCGGATTGACAATCCGATCATATAACGTAAGCACCGTTTCCACAATCTCCCTTGTAGAAGATGAATATTCCGTCAAATTCTCTGTGCCATGTGCATGTTTGGGAATCTGTCTTCCATAGCGATCTGTCACAACAGCCCCTCGATATTGTTTTCGTCTGTCGGCATCTGACAAGTTCTCAATATCATAACCCACCGTCAACACAACCTGATCGGTAACCAGACCTTTTTCCACCAGATCCAACACCAGTTGATCTGCCATTTCCTGCACTACAATTCTGGCTTTGGCGGCTTCATACGGACAATGCAGCACCTGACCGGAACCCATACTGTTATTGTCCGGTTTATACGCCTTGACATCTTCTATCGTACATGGCTCATATCCCCACGCATGATCGATCAGAAGTTCCGCATTGATACCAAACATACGATACAACAGATCCTCATTATAGTATTCATCCGATTTTCCGATCGAGCATCTGGCAACCTGTCCCATTGTCCCGATTCCCTGTTCTGCCAGACGTTTCGCATATCCTGCTCCAACTCGCCAGAAATCTGTGATCGGTCGGTGTTCCCACAAAAGTTTACGGTAACTAATCTCATCCAATTGGGCAATCCGCACCCCATTCTGATCAGGTTCTATATGCTTTGCCACAATATCCATTGCCACTTTGCAAAGATACAGATTCGTTCCAATCCCCGCTGTTGCCGTGATTCCGGTTTCTTCATATACTTCCTGCATCATTTTCATGGCAAGCTGTCTCGGTTTCATTCCATATGTCTTCAGATAGTGTGTCACATCCAAAAATACTTCATCAATCGAATATACATGAATATCCTCCGGTGCAATATAGCGGAGATAAATGTTATAGATCCTTGTACTGTACTCCATATATAGTGCCATTCTGGGTGGAGCAACCAGATAAGACACATTCGCCGCCTTCGCTTTTTGAACCACCTCAAACAGTCTTGGTCTTCCCGGTATTCCAATCTTTTTTAAGGAAGGAGACACCGCTAAACAGATGGTTTTCGTAGTACGGCTCTCATCTGCCACTACCAGATTCGTTGTGAGTGGATCTAATCCCCGCTCCACACATTCCACCGATGCATAAAATGATTTCAGATCGATTGCAACATACATATCATTGTCTCCTTTCCCCGATATTTTTCAAAACAATAATTCATACACCTTTTATTTGCGTTCATATGTAGGATAGTATATAATAAAACGTATTTTAATTAAAGGAGACTTTTTATGGAACGCGAAAAATTTGGCTCTAGGTTAGGGTTTATCCTCGTATCTGCCGGGTGTGCGATCGGTTTGGGAAATGTATGGAAATTCCCGTATATGTGTGGACAATATGGTGGTGCTGCCTTTATTTTGATCTATTTGTTGTTTTTGGCAATCCTCGGTTTTCCCATTATGGTATGTGAATTTTCAGTAGGACGTGCCAGTCAGAAAAGCTGTGCTACTTCATTTAAGGTATTGGAACCGGACGGAACACGCTGGCATGAATACAGTTACATCGGTATGGCCGGTAATTACCTGCTTATGATGTTTTATACCACGGTAGCCGGATGGATGCTCTATTATTTCTGGCGGAGCCTTTCCGGGGAATTTACAGCCACACCACTTAGCACAGAACAGATTTCCGGCAAATTCAACGACCTATTGCAATCCCCTGCCACTTTGACATTCTGGATGATCCTGGCTGTTATCCTTGCATTTGGGATCTGCTCCCTTGGTGTACAAAAAGGGGTTGAAAAGGTCACAAAGATCATGATGCTGTTGTTACTTGGTCTCATTGTCATCTTAGCTGTTCACTCGACTTTGCTGCCGGGTGCAGGAGAAGGAATTCGTTTTTATCTCGTTCCTGATTTTCATAATATGCTAGAAAAGGGAATCGGTAATGTGATATTCGGTGCCATGTCACAGGCATTCTTCACATTAAGTATCGGTATGGGGTCTATGGCAATCTTTGGCAGTTATTTAGACAAAAGCCGTTCTCTGACCGGAGAGGCATTGAACATTACGATATTAGATACATTCGTTGCCCTGATGGCCGGCCTGATCATCATTCCTGCCTGCTTTGCTTACGGAATTGAACCGGATGCCGGACCTTCCTTAATATTCATCACACTGCCAAACATCTTTAACCAGATGACCGGCGGACGGATCTGGGGAAGTCTCTTTTTCCTGTTTCTGTCCTTTGCCGCTTTGTCTACCGTTATTGCTGTATTTGAAAATATCATCTCTTTTGCAATCGACTTATGGGGATGGTCCCGCAAAAAGGCTGTTATCGTTAACATTCTGGCAATTATTGTATTATCTATGCCATGTGTGCTTGGTTACAACCTGTTATCCGGATTCCATCCATTAGGCTCCGGTACTACGATCATGGATCTGGAAGACTTTTTGATCTCAAGTAACGTCCTTCCGTTAGGTTCCCTCGTTTATGTGATGTTCTGTACTACCCGGTATGGCTGGGGGTTCCAGAACTTCTTAACGGAAGCAGACGCCGGTAACGGACTTCGTTTTCCGCATCGATTGCGCTGGCATATGACCTATATTATACCCGCAGTAGTTGTATTTATTTATCTGAAGGGATATTATGATCTGTTTGCACCACAAGGTTTATCTTATCTGATTCCATGGATGTGCATCGCTGTGATCTTCCTTTTATTCATATTCTCGCTTGCCCGCTGCAAGAATAATACAAAACATTGACAATAAAAGGATTGCATTTCCTATTGTAACTCTTTCGGAAAGTAGGAACAAATTGAATTGGTAAATACCACATTGAAAGGCCATTTTATTTTAATTCGAATGAATAAAATAAAATGGCCTTTCATATACTAGCAGTAAGGAGGTGTGTCCACATGAAAAAAATTCAATGGAAAAATCTGATTACAGCCGTTGCCATTCCCCTTGCTACCGGCGGGTTTTCCGCTCTGCTCACAAAAAAGGCGATGGATTCATTTGAAATGTTGAACCAACCGCCTCTTTCTCCACCCACATGGTTGTTTCCTGTGGTGTGGACGATTCTCTATATATTAATGGGAATTGCTTCCTATTTGATAGCAACCTCCGGTCAGAAAAATGATACTGCCCTGACACTTTACGGCATCCAGTTATGCTTTAACTTTCTCTGGACGTTGATCTTTTTCAATATGGAGTGGTACTTGTTTGCATTTCTCTGGTTAATCGGCTTATGGATCCTGATATTGCTAACTACCATCGCATTCTATCGCCTCTCAAAGCCCGCGACCTATATGATGATTCCCTATCTGATCTGGGTTACCTTTGCCGGATATCTCAATTACGGAATTTATCTGTTAAATTAAGATCTCTGCAAACATTTAACGTGTCTTTGCATACTCCTGCACCTGTTCCAACACCATCTGTACCAGCTGGTCTCTCGCTTCTACACTTGCCCATGCAATGTGCGGTGTGATCAGCAGTTTCCGGCTATCTTTGATCTGTAACAATGGATTGTCTGCCGCAATCGGCTCCTTGCATAATACATCCAGTCCCGCTGCCGCAAGTTCTCCGCTTTCCAAAGCTTCAAACAGATCCTGTTCCACTACGATCGGTCCACGTCCCACATTCAGAAAAATTGCAGAAGATTTCATTTTCGCAAACGCTTCTCTATTCATGAGATTCTCGGTGTATTCATTCAACGGTGCATGCACAGATATAATATCCGATGCCGCTAACAACGTATCAAAATCCACCTGTTCATATCCATCCTGTGGCGCTGCACCGGATGCAGAATAATAGATCACCTTTGCTCCAAACACTCTCGCAATCTCCGCCACTCTTCTTCCGATTGTTCCAAGACCGATTATTCCCCAGGTTTTTCCTTTTATCTCCGCAAATCCATTCGCAAAATGTGTGAACAACGGGCTCTTTTCATATGCTCCATCTTTCACATACTCGTCATAGTACCGTAATTTTTCCAACAGATAAAATAGCATCGCAAACGTATGTTGTGCAACCGCCTCCGTAGAATAACCCGCTACATTATGCCAGATGATTCCTCTGCTCTCCAAATACTCCTTATCCAGATTATTCGTTCCAGTCGCTAATGCACAGACCAGCTTAAGATTCTTTGCATTTCCAACTGTCTGCTCGTTGATCAGTACTTTATTAACTATGATTACCTCCGCATCTTTCACCCGTTCCGGCACTTCTTCTGTTGCAGAATAGGGATATCGAACCACTTCTCCCAGCTTTTCATATCCGGACCAGTCTACATCTTCTCCTACCGTTTGTGCATCTAATACAACAATCTTCATCTTCCTGACATTCCTTTCTATAAATGCTGCTGCAATAACCAAATCTTCATCATCAAACGCTGCGGAAGTAATTTAGCAACCGCATGTGCCGTCTTCACATACAATCCATATACAGAGATATCTTTATTTTTGTCTGCATCACGAATCGCTTTCTCTGCCACCACATCCGGAGTAACCATCATCCGGAAACGACTGGTTGCTTTATCTGCCCCGATCAATCCCTTGTCGATCAGATCCGTCTTCATCCATCCCGGACAGACTGCCGTTGCCACAATCCCCCGGTCTCTCAATTCAACATTTAATGCTCTCGTATAATTCCGTACAAACGCCTTTGTCGAACTATAGATATTCTGATATGGCAATGGCTGAAAGGATGCCTGCGATGCAATATTGATCAGATGACTTCCTTTCTTCATATATGGAATACAGATCAGTCCCATAGCAACCAATCCATTGATATTAAGATCGATCATATTGCACGACTCCTCTATCGACAGATCATTATAAGAACAGAATCTGGCAAAACCGGCATTATTGATCAGATACTGAATTGACACATTCTCATGTTGAAGAATCTCCCCAAACTGCTCAATCTGTTTCCGGTCAGACAGATCTTTGGAAAATGTTCTGACCTTTTCTCCATATTTCTCGGTCAAAGCCTGCAGTTTCTG
>JBNMIW010000127.1:0-5788 GCA_050873485.1 Lachnospiraceae bacterium
ATAGTAAGTTGTCTTCTTCTTGAGCTTCTTAATCTTGTAAGATGTCTTCTTTGTTGTTGCAGACTTTGTAGTCTTCTTTGTGAATTTCTTGGATGTAGAGTACTGGATCTGATATCCCTCTGCACCAGCTACTTTTTTGATCGTAACGGTAGCAGTATTTGCCTTTGCTGTAACAGTTGCCTTTGCAGGCTTCTTTACAGTAACCTCCTGCTCAGGTGTTGCATCTGTAGCAGTCTGTGCTGCAGTTGCAGCATATACAGGTGTTGCTACGGCAGGTGCTACCGTCGTTGTAAGTACGGTTGCTGCTAATACAAGTGCAGCTAACTTTTTCATTTTCATGACAATAGTCTCCTTTCCCAATGTGAGTTTTATATAAAAAATCTGAGCTCAGATTTTTTACCAGATTATGATTCGTTGTACTGCATGCGATAGGCCCGACATACTTTATGCGGTTCGCCAATCATTCGCATGTTTCCCTGCTCGATCCATACCACTTTTGTACAGTTGTCAATAATGGTCTGCATACCGTGCGATACCATAAGCACGGTCGAACCTCCATGGATTAATTCTTTGATTCTTGCCAGACTCTTCTTGCGGAAGAACTCGTCTCCTACCGAAAGTACTTCATCCAATATCAATATCTCTGCTGCGCCTGCAACAGTCGCGATCGAGAACCCGAGTCGTGACACCATTCCGGAAGAAAAGTTCTTCACTTTTTCTTCCATGAAGCCTTCCAATTCTGCAAAATCTACAATTTCCTGATAATGTTCATCGATAAAACTTCTGGAGTATCCAATGATTGCTCCATTGAGATATACATTTTCTTTTGCGGACAATTCCATATCAAATCCGGTTCCGAGTGTAAGCAGCTGTACCTTGCTTTGGTCCACACTTACCTGTCCGCTTGTCGGGTTGAGCGCACCGGATACAATCTTAAGAAGTGTCGATTTACCGGATCCGTTTGTTCCAATAATTCCAACAATTTCACCTTTATACACATTGAAGTTGATATGGTTTAATGCATATAATTCTTTGTACGACATCTGCTTGCGCAGCGTCTGGATCATATATTCCTTGATTCCGGATACATTGTTCGTTGCAATACGAAAACGCATCGTCAAATCCTGCACCTGAATTACCGGCGCATCCTCATGCTTCGCCTTCTCCTGTTCCAGGTAAGGCAGGATGGTCCTGGCATTCTCTTCTGCCTCCCGCAACTTCTGCTGCTGAAATTGTTTATTTTCTTCTGTATAGTCTACGGTCGTGCGCTGCTCATCAAATTTCTCATATACCATTTGTAGAATGCAGGCACTTACCGCTAATACTCCAACTGCTTCAAACATTTATTTAATCCTTTGTTTTCTTGCTTTCATACTTTGTCTTAAATAGGTGAGGTACTTTGCTCTTCTTGCGGCTCTCAGATTGGAGGCAACGTGCTTCCCTGCATTCACGATAGTTCCCTCGATCCAGCCACTCTCATGCAGTTCCTGATGAGACAGTCCCAGCATAATCAAAAGCTTCTTACAAATCCGTAGATTACGAATTTCCTTTTGGCTTAATTCATTTGCAATCCCTCTCATGTGATCATCTGCCAGATCGTCGGAGAAAAGCTGCCTGCCATACCAATCAGCTTCCCACGCATTCGGTGTTGCCATCACAGTACTGTAAAGCTGCTGCACCATACGAATCCCCTTACCATCAGACAGAATTTGTTTTTCAGGTATCGCATTGACGTTGACTTGTACAATATCTGCCTGTCTTGCGATACTCACCAAAATCTCCATATAACGTTCCAGAATATGATGATTTCTTCTCAGGTTATCTTTATTCGGATTATCAATCTCCGAAAATACCGGTTCATATTGTCCGTTGCCATATCCTTTTACCATCGGGCACGGTTCGCTGTACATCACCTCATACAGGCAATTGCTGAACTCTGCCTTACGCCGGATGCTTCCCTGCGGCTCAAAAAAATATGCTTTATAATGACAGCCAGTCCGATCCTTTGGTAAAGCATACAGTCCAAAATAATATCCGGTGATCTGGATCTCAGGTTGCGACTCTTTTAGTATATTTCTCAGACTCTGCTGAATGGTTCCCACCCAGCCGCTATCAACCACACCATACCTGACCGGATCCAATAGTCCTTCCCGCTTTAAATAACCAATGGTACTGTTATAAGCAGCTTTGGACCTTACATAAATCGTGTCCAACAAATCCGTCTTATGTTCTCTGCAACACTTTAGGACATATTGCTTGAGTTCTGTAATTTGTCTCGGGTTCAGATTCTTTCTCAATATTCCATTACAGTGAAGTTCTTCACTGATACGACTGATTTCTTCTTTCTTAAGACCTGCCCTCTTCAATATCTGATAAAGACTGACATCGATCCCTGACAGGAAAATGCGGTCCAGACATTGTTCGCCCAACAGATGGTATTCCGGTATCCGAAGCGAATACCTTGATACACGCAGATAACGAATTTCAACCGGAACGTTTAACTTCTCTGTGAGTTTCCTGGCTACCAGATACATAGGATATGCATCTCTGGCGAGGAAATATAGCCTTTTGTGTCCATCCCTGACAGCCTCCTCCAATACCCACGCAACGTATCGTACCAATGCCGGAGCCCAGCAGACAACATACATCTGATCTTCCGGTTCATCCAATTCTGTTATGCACTGTTGCGCCGTCCGATACAGGAGTTCATCCTGCTTTAATATCTCAAGATAGGTTTCTATTCTTGGTGCTGTATTCTGCTGTTTTCCATACTTTGTCATACATCTCACCCATTCCCGTTACAATTCGGCAATCCGTTCCTTGGCTTTTGCCGTCAAGGCTGATGGAACGATCCGGCTTGCAATAGGACGGAAGATATACAACCATCCTTTTGGCCATAAAATGCCTAAGCCTCGGAAACCCTCATATCGAACCTGCCCCTCTCTAAAACGATTAATCCATGAGCGGGTATGGTACTTCTTCCGATCAACACGATAGTATAGTAATGTCTTCTGAATGTTGTATCCTTTATAGCCTAATCCGAACAGTCGCATGAATAATTCATAATCTTCACATCGAAGAGTCTTCTTGCTTTCTGCATAGCCTGCTACTTTCTTAAACAGACTTGCGCGGTACATAACGGTCGGATGTATATAAGGCGAATATTTCAGATAGTCTTCTGTTCCCGGATTCTCCGGTCGTATTCCATCTCCCCAGATGCCATTCTCATCCATCAATTTGCAGTTGGATCCACACCACATGTATTCCGGATGTTGTTCAAGAAACATAATCTCTTCTGCAAAACGATTCGGATAGGATACATCATCTGCATCCATACGTGCCAAATATTTGCCCCTTGCAATGTCGATGCACCGATTTAATGCATATCCCAATCCATGGTTCTCCTGCGAAGTAATCACATGGATTCTTGTATCTCTATCACGTAAACCAGTGATATATTCGTTTACTTCTCTTAGCGAAGAACCATCGTTGTAAATCAGGAATTCGAAATTATCGTACGATTGATTCAAGACCGAACTGACTGCTTTATCAAACACGGTTAAGTCCCGTTGATTATAGACCCCCATAATTACAGAGATCATTGGAGCCACAGTCTCATATTCGACGGAAACAAATTTGTTTTCCGGCAGTCTCGCATAGATCTGCCGCATTCGTTTCTCAGATTGCTGCAGTGAAAATTGTTGAACCGACTGCAACGCATTCTTTGCAAATAACTCTCTCTCTTTGGGATTGTCATACATAAATTGGATTGCCTGCGCAAATTCCCGGACAGAATCCGCCTGACATACCAATCCATTCTCATGGTCTGTAATATATTCTCTCGTTCCACGATTATCAGCGACAATTAACGGAATACCACTAGCCATCGCTTCCAGTGCTGCCATCCCCATTCCTTCACGAATGGATGGAAAAACCGACAAATCTGCCGTCTTCATAATTTCTGACATATCATTTCTATATCCACGCAAAGCAACCCGATCCGACAGTCCATTCCTCTGAATTTCTTCATCCAACGCATCGTGACGATCACCTTCTCCGCAAATACTGTAATAAATATTTTTATTTCGAAGCTGCGCCAGCGCTTTAATTACGACGATGTGATTTTTGTTTTCATTGAGCTCTCCAGCAGACACGATATGGAACGCATCACGAGGTATTCCCCATTGTTCTCGGATCACAGCTCTTTTTTCACGATTCTCGTTATGCGCTTCTATTGGTTCAAACAGGCCAAGATCTACTCCGACACCGGGAATCAGCTCTGCACTTCCATGCTTCTTATAACGAAACCTCTTTGCCCGGTTATAATCTTCATGATTAATGGTAATAATAATATCAGACAACTTTGCCAGCATCTTCTCTACAGGGTAATAGAACAACCAGTTTTTGACCGGCGCACCCTTAAAGAAATGAAAACCATGGGCAGTATAGATAACAAATGGTTTTCTCTTACTGAATGCTGCAGCAAGACGTCCAAGCACGCCACCATTAGGATTGTGGCAATGTATGACGTCAATCTGCTCACGCTCTATAATTCTTGTAAGTTCTCTTAACGCCCATATATTTTTCTTGATTTTGAAGGGATTTTTTTCAATGCTGATATGATGCAATACAACACCCATGTTTCGAAGTGTGTCATCCTTTACTTCATAAACAGGCACACCAAAGTTCGTTGCATAATGCACCTGATATCCTCTTTCTTGAAGAAGTTTGACATTATTTAATTCAAATTGAGACAAGAAACCACTTGTCGTGGTTATAATCAAAACCTTACTCATTCAACATTATCCCTTGTTATTTGCAGCATTTTCTCTTAGGTTTTACTATGATGTCAAAGTTTTATATTTATCATTCTAAATAATAGCACTTTACATCGTTTTGTCAAATAAAACTATACATTTATGATTATTATTACTGTACATTAAATTTTGTTTTTTCTGTTGTCAACTCCTCTTTATCGTCTCTGATTATTCACATTCACTTATTATCTTATAGAATATACATAATTGTTAGACAACTTTAATAAATTTTTAGATTTTGGAGATTATTAATGAAGAATTCTTTATATGAACGCATTCACGATCTTCGTGAACGATCCGGAATGACGCAGACCGATCTTGCACTACGCATGGGTGTGACAAGGTCCGGTGTTAACGCATGGGAAATGGGCATTTCTAAACCAACTCTTGACAATCTGGTTACTCTCAGCAGAATCTTTCACACAACAACCGATTATCTCTTAGGCATCGACAAAGAAGATACCGTTGTAATCACAGATTTCACCGTAGAAGAAAAAGAACTTATTATGCGAATGGTTAATTATATGGAAGGTGTTCATAATATCAATTCCAAGAATGCCGCAAAATCAACACATCCTTACACCCCATCGGAAAAGAATAGTCAGAAATAAAAATGCAAAAAAATCCCGGAAGCCAAGCTTCCGGGATAAAATCTTTGATATATACTCCGATAAGAGAAATTATCTCTTTGAGAACTGTGGTGCTCTACGAGCTGCTTTGAGACCGTATTTCTTACGCTCTTTCATACGTGGATCTCTTGTTAAGAATCCAGCAGCCTTAAGTGTAGGTCTGTACTCAGCGTCTACCTGAAGTAATGCACGAGCGATACCGTGTCTGATTGCTCCAGCCTGTCCTGAGTATCCGCCACCGCGTACGTTTACTAATACGTCAAACTTGTCAACTGTCTCAGTTGCAACTAATGGCTGACGAACAACAACCTTAAGTGTCTCAAGTCCTAAATACTCGTCAAT
>JBNMIW010000128.1:0-5752 GCA_050873485.1 Lachnospiraceae bacterium
CAATTGTAGATGCGGGAATTCCGGTGTGTGCGCATCTTGGATTAACTCCACAGTCGATCAATGCGTTTGGAGGATTTAAGGTACAGGGTAAGACCGAAGCGGCAGCAAGAAAGCTGTTAGAAGATGCAAAGGCAGTAGAAGAAGCCGGAGCATTCGCTTTGGTATTAGAGTGCGTGCCATCTAAGCTTGCAGAACTGATCACGAAGGAACTGTCAATTCCAACGATCGGAATTGGTGCCGGTAATGTATGTGACGGACAGGTGTTGGTTTATCAGGATATGCTTGGCATGTTCAGTGATTTTACTCCGAAATTCGTGAAGAAGTTTGCGGACATTGGCACGATCATGAAAGAGGCATTTGCTGCATACGACAAAGAAGTTAAGGAGGGAACATTCCCTTCTAAGGAACATGAGTATGGGATCAGCGAGGAAGTAATAGAGAAGCTATATTAAGAGTATACGAAATAATATGGAATATATAACAAGAAAGAAGGATAAAGAGATGAAGATTTCAGGTAAGATTGACGAAGTAAGAGCACAGGTGAAAGAATGGAAGAAACAGGGACTTTCCGTTGCATTGGTTCCGACAATGGGATATCTGCATGAAGGACATAAAAGTCTGATGGAACGTGCCAGAAAAGAAAATGATAAAGTGGTTGTCAGCATATTTGTAAACCCAATGCAGTTTGGACCGAATGAAGATTTGGAATCTTATCCGAGAGATCTTGAACGAGATTCTAAGATCTGTGAAGCTGCAGGCGTGGATCTTATTTTCCACCCGGAAGTGGAAGAAATGTATGGACCGGATTTTCATGCGTATGTAGATATGCATACTCTTCCTGAAAAATTATGTGGTGCCAGTCGTCCGGTGCATTTCCGTGGTGTACAGACGGTTGTATCGAAACTGTTCCATATTGTACCTGCGGATCGTGCGTACTTTGGACAGAAGGATGCGCAGCAGCTTGCAATCATCCGCCGCATGGTTATGGATCTGAATTTTGACATCGAGATCATTGGATGTCCGATCATCCGGGAAGAAGACGGACTTGCAAAGAGCTCCAGAAATACATATCTTTCCGAAGAAGAGAGAAAGCAGGCAGTTATCTTAAATCAGTCTTTAAATGCTGCCATGGATGCAATCAACGCGGGTGAAAAAGATGCAGCAAAGGTAAAACAGATCATTGTCGATAAGTTAAACACCTGTCCGCTTGCAAAGATTGATTATGTGGAAGTGGTAAGTTTTGATACCATTCAGCCGATTGAGAAGATTGAGGGTGCGGTATTGATCGCGATTGCAGTCTATATCGGAACAACACGTCTGATCGATAATAGAATAATCATGTAAGACAAACGATTGAAAAACATAGGAAGCAGAGGAACGATTAAGATGTTAATTAATATGTTAAAGGGTAAGATTCACCGGGCGGTGGTGCAACAGGCG
This sequence comes from Lachnospiraceae bacterium, assembly GCA_050873485.1. GTDB lineage: Bacteria > Bacillota > Clostridia > Lachnospirales > Lachnospiraceae > CAG-590. The sequence goes on from JBNMIW010000128.1 coordinate 1,441, forward strand.
GAATTGAATTATGTGGGAAGTATTACGGTGGATCCTGCATTGATGGAAGCAGCCGGAATCTTAGAATATGAATATGTTCAGATTGTAGATGTCGAGAATGGCAATCGGTTTGAGACATATACAATTGCCGGAGAACCGGGAAGCGGTATGATCTGTTTAAATGGAGCCGCAGCCCGTCAGGTTGCGGTTGGCGATCATGTGATCATCATGTCATATGCACAGATGACACCGGAAGAAGCGAAAGAGCACAAACCGCATGTTGTATTTGTGGATGAGAAGAATCAGATCATTCAGGTATCACGATATGAGAAACATGGAGAATTGAGTCCGAGATAAGGAAGCAGACGACTGTATAGATTGTATATCTGTGCGGTCGTTTGTTTTTATTTTACAGTTTCAAATATGCTTTGAACACTTGATTTTTCATGTGCTGCGTTGTATAGTTTACAAAGATAGATTTATGGACCGGAGGAAGAAGATGTTAAGAGGAAAGACGGTAGTCTTAGGAGTAACAGGCTCCATAGCAGCATATAAGATAGCAAATCTGGCAAGTATGTTAGTCAAATTACATGCGGATGTGCATGTGATCATGACACAGAATGCAACGAATTTTATTAATCCGATTACGTTTGAGACTTTGACTTCGAATAAGTGTTTAGTGGATACGTTTGATCGGAATTTTCAATTTAATGTAGAACATGTGGCGTTGGCAAAACGGGCGGACATTTTTATGGTGGCTCCGGCAAGTGCGAATGTGATCGGGAAGATTGCAAACGGCATTGCAGATGATATGCTGACAACAACGATCATGGCATGCAAAGCACCGAAGTATATTGCACCTGCCATGAATACGAATATGTTTGAAAATGCGATCGTACAGGATAATATTGAGAAGTTAAAGCAGTTTGGATATGGTATCATTGTTCCGGCAACGGGATATCTCGCATGTGGAGATACCGGAGCTGGTAAGCTGCCATCGGAAGAGGTGTTGCTATCCTATATTCTCAAAGAACTGCATTACGAAAAAGACATGCAGGGAAAGAAAGTACTGGTAACAGCAGGACCGACAATGGAGGCAATGGATCCGGTACGCTTTATATCGAATCATTCTACGGGTAAGATGGGATATGCGATTGCAAGATGTGCGATGGAACGAGGCGCAGAAGTTACATTGATCACAGGACAGACTGAAATTGCGAAACCGCCATTTGTGAAGGTGATTCCGGTTGTCAGTGCGGCAGATATGTTTGAAGCGGTGAAAGAACATTATGCGGATATGGATTATATTGTGAAAGCGGCTGCGGTTGCAGATTATACACCGGAGCATGTAGCGGCAGACAAGATGAAGAAGAGCGATGCGGATATGTCGGTTTCACTGGTACGGACAGTCGATATTCTGAAGTATATTGGAGAGCACAGAAAGCCGGATCAGGTAATCTGCGGTTTTGCAATGGAGACCAAAGATCTGCTTGCAAATGCAACTAAGAAACTGACTTCGAAGAATGTAGATATGATCGCCGCAAATAATCTGAAAGTAGCAGGTGCGGGATTCGGAACGGATACGAATGTGATCACATTGATCAAGAGGAATGAGACAAAGGAATTGCCTATTCTTTCCAAGGAAGAGGCAGCCAAGGTTATCTTAGATGAGATGGTAGAGTTGAGCAGAAAGCGATGAAATGATATCATTTTATAGGCTTTATAGGAGATATCCGTTTGGTTATCGGAAAGAAAGCGTAGATTATACACATATGACGGAAGGAAAACACCACCATGAAGAAAATCATCATATTAGATATTGATGGAACATTAACGAATAGTAAGAAAGAGATTACACCGAAGACGTTAGATGCATTGTTAGATGCACAAAAACGGGGAGTGATTGTTGCGTTAGCATCCGGAAGACCGACATACGGTATGAAAACGGTGTCCGATGCATTACAGTTAGATCGATTTGGAGGGTATATTTTAAGTTTTAACGGCGCAAGAATTATGAATGCAAAGACAAAAGAAGTTGTCTATCAGCAGAAGTTCCCGTCAGAATATATTCGTCCATTGTATGAATATGCGGTGGAACATGATATGGGTCTTGTGACGTATGAACAGGATAAAGTTGTGACAGGGACACGGATAGATGAGTATATGGAGTTGGAAGCAAAGATCAATCATATGAAATTAACTACGGTTAATAATTTCCCGGAATATGTTGATTTTGATGTGAATAAATGCCTGTTTACTGCTAAGGTTGACGTGGCACCACAGCTTGAAGAAGAACTGGCAGCACAATATGGTGATGTGTTAAGCATTTATCGGTCTGAGCCATTTTTTATTGAGTCTATGCCACCGGGAGTGGACAAAGCAGCATCTCTGTCTCATTTATTTGAGATTATTGGAATTGATAAGAAAGATGCGGTTGCATGTGGGGATGGCTTTAACGATCAGTCCATGATAGAATATGCAGGAGTTGGAGTGGCAATGGCAAACGCACAGGAACGTGTTAAAGAAGTGGCAGACTATGTCACGGTACATTCCAATGATGAAGATGGATTAGTGGAAGTAATTGAAAAATATTTCAAATAGAGAGAGGAAGAAGTATGAAAGCATTAGAAGACAGAATCAGAAAAGATGGAATTGTGAAACCGGGTAACGTATTAAAGGTAGATAGCTTCCTGAATCATCAGATGGATGTGAATCTGTTTGCACAGATGGGCGAGGAATGGAAACGTCTTTTCGCGGATCAGCAGATTGATAAGATCCTTACGATCGAGGCATCAGGAATAGGAATTGCCTGTGTGGTAGCACAGCATTTTGGCGTTCCGGTTGTATTTGCAAAAAAAGCACAGAGTGTAAATATTGATGGAGAAGTATATGCAACAAAAGTAGAGTCCTTTACCAAGAAGAGAGTCTATGATGTGATCGTATCAAAGAAATATTTGAAACCGGGCGAGAAAATCTTAATTATTGATGATTTCCTTGCCAATGGATGTGCGGTTGCGGGCTTGATCGACCTTATACAGAATGCCGGCGCAGAAGTAGTCGGTGTTGGTATTGCAATTGAAAAAGGATTTCAGATTGGTGGCAAGAATATCCGGGAGCAGGGAATCCGGTTAGAATCATTGGCAATTGTAGAATCCATGAATGACGAGACAGGAGAGATCGTATTCCGCGAGCAGTAATGCGGAATAGGTAAAACGCGGAATGGAATGAGCCGGGGATGAAATATCCGGCAAATATAAACAGCCCTTTGAGAAGAATGTGGGAATGGGGAATAATAAGAGAAAGAATAGGATAATGGATATGAAAGACAAGACAAATCAGATACCGGTAAGTATTGATAACATTTACCAATTAGATGGAAGAGTACCGGTTGCAAGTGCAATCCCGTTTGGATTACAGCATATTTTGGCAATGTTTGTAGCAAATATCGCTCCGGTTATGATCGTGGCAGGTGTGTGTGGCATGGAGAGTAAACAGATCGCAATGCTAATTCAATGTGCGATGATCATTGCAGGAATCGGAACAATCATTCAGTTGTATCCGGTGTGGCGGATTGGTTCCGGACTGCCGATCGTAATGGGAATCAGTTTCACATTTGTTTCCATTTTCTGCTTTATCGGTGCGCAGTACGGATATGGTGCGGTGGTTGGAGCCGTTATGATTGGCGGTGTCATTGAAGGTGTGCTTGGACTGCTTGCCAAATACTGGCGCAAGCTGGTATCGCCAATTGTTGCGGCGTCGGTTGTAACAGCGATTGGTTTTTCATTGCTGAATGTAGGAGCGACTTCGTTCGGTGGAAGAAGTGGAGCAGAGGACTTTGGATCTGCAAAGAATCTGATTCTCGGAACCATTACATTGGTGGTATGCCTTGTATTTAATATTGTGGCAAAGAAACATTATAAGCAATTATCGGTTCTTGCCGGCCTGGTTGTCGGATATCTGGTTGCCATTCCGATGGGAAAGGTTGATTTTTCGGGTTTTGCGGATTGTGGAATCGTATCTGTGCCGCATTTTATGCCATTTAAACCGGAATTTAATATCAGTGCCATTGTATCGGTTACCATGATCTTCTTAGTGTCTGCAACCGAGACGATCGGTGACACGTCAGCAGTTGCGGCTTCCGGATTAGGACGTGAAGTAACCGAGAAAGAAATCAGTGGTTCGATTGCCTGTGATGGTTTTATCAGTGCATTATCCGGTGTGTTTGGTTGTCTGCCGATCACATCTTTTAGCCAGAATGTTGGTCTGGTTGCAATGACGAAGGTTGTAAACCGTTTTACAATTTTGATGGGTGCGATCATTATGATCATTGCCG
>JBNMIW010000129.1:0-5671 GCA_050873485.1 Lachnospiraceae bacterium
CGCTTACATTTGACCTTACGGATTCCTATTATCAGACGACGGATGCCGGAATCCGTATTGAGAAAAAGTTAGACGGAGCAACCACGACAGAAGAGATCACGGCATTCCCGAAACAGGGGAAACATTCGTCTATGAACAGGACATTTTCGACAGACGGAACGTATCAGATTACCTTTACGGCAAAAGATAAAGCGGGTAATCAGGCAGTGACAAAAACGATTTCTTTTTCGGTTGATAAGACGAAACCACAGATCAGCATTACGGGGACTTCGAACTATGAGCAGTGGGATGAACCGGTTGCAATCCGATTTGCGGTGGAGGAATCCTACTATGCAGGTAACCATATCACCATTCGGGGAACCCGCACAGATATCAATGGAAAGGAAGAGGAGATTGACCTGCCTAAAATGGTGAATTCGTCCAAGTTAAGCAGCTTACAGCAGATCTTTAGTGAGGATGGAATCTATGATTTTGTAATATCGGCAAGAGACGAGGCGGGCAATCAGGATGAGAAGGAGATTCATTTTGTATTGGATCAGACCAGTCCGGAAATACATAAGGTTGCAAAATATAGCGGCGGATATTTTCAGGAATTTAAGATTGCAGATACATTAGAAGAGGTGTTCAAAGATCTTACCGTTGTATCGTATCGTATCCTGTTAAATGGAGTAGAATACGATGGCACGACACCGATTACGGATGAGGGAAAGTATAATCTTTCGGTGGAAGTTCAAGATGAATTAGGTCATAAGAGTACAGAAACTGCGGAGTTTATTATTGATCATACTGCTCCTAAAGTAATATTTACCGGAGTGAAAGACGGACAGGCGGTATCAGAAAGAGGAACTGTTACATTATCGCTGACCAATCCGGAAGATGAAATTACAAAGATCACCATGAATGACCAGGAGTATGATCCGGATACAAGACAGTTAGAGTATTCGGAGTACGGAACATACCGGATCAATGTGGATTGTGTGGACAAAGCAGGCAATAAAGTAACACGGACATTACAATTCAGTTATCATAATCCGTTGACGACAACCATTTTATTTGCTATTATGGGTGGACTCATTCTGATAACCTGTATCTGGTTATGGATGAGAACCATGAAGAAAGAAAAGGAAGAAGAAAGAATATGATAAAAGCAGTTGTTTTTGATATGGATGGTGTTATTTTCGATTCGGAGCGTTTGTATCGTAAGCATTGGATGATTACCGGGGCAGAATATGGAATTCCGGAAGATGAGATGGAAGACCTGTGTAATCATATAGCAGGGGCAACCAGACAGCATAACGAGCAATTGATGAAGAATCATTTTGGAGCAGATTTTGATTATGATACATTCCGGGAGAAGACGATGACCCGGATGGATGCAGAAATCGAACAGAATGGTCTGGATCTGAAACCGGGAGTGAAAGAATTATTTGCATATCTAAAAGAGCATCATTACAAGATAGGGCTTGCAACTTCAACACAGGAAGAACGTGCGGGAAAGAATCTACGACGTGCAGGGATTTTGGATGTGTTTGATGAGATCGTATATGGTGGAGTTGTTCCGAACGGAAAGCCGGCACCGGATATTTATTTAGAAGCATGTCGGAGATTGGCAGTTGATCCGGACAAGGCAATTGGAGTGGAAGATTCCATTAACGGAGTGAAGTCGTCTTCGGCAGCGGGATTATATACGGTTATGGTGATCGATCTGATTCAGCCTACCGAAGAAATCCGGCCATTGGCAGATCAGATATATGATTCTTTATTTGAGGTGATTGATCTGTTAGAACAACAAAACAAAGCGGAATAGGAATATATAGATACAACCACTCATATACTGCATTAGTGCAATAGGAATGGAGAGCAGTATTAAGTAAATGCTGACCTTGCAGGAGGAGTGTGGAGTATGAGTGTTGGAAGAAAATTTGCAACCGTTGTAAAAGGCTTGATCATTGCATATGCAGTAACAGGAGCCCTGTTGGCGGCACTTGCCTTTGCTGTGTTCCGTTTTCATCTAAATGAGACATTGACGGATGTGGCAATTGTGGCAATTTATGTAATTGTCACGTTTATTGGGGCATTTATCACCGGTAAGAAGGTAAAGGAGAAAAAGTTCCTCTGGGGTTTAATACTTGGAACGTTGTATATCCTGATCATATCCGTTGTAGCAATCCTGATCGGGCAGGTGTTCCATGTAACGAGTACGGCGAATATTACAACCGCTGTGTTATGTGTTGGTGGGGGACTGCTGGGTGGAATGATAAGCTAAGATAAGCGTTGACCTTGGAAAAGGCATGTGTTATACTAAATGAAATATGTATTGGTTCAGGGAGCATACCTGAATACTATTTATAAATGAGAGGTATATGAGATGAAACATATTAAGACTTTAACAGACAAAACATTAAAGAACACAATGGGAAAAGGTGGATGTGGCGAGTGCCAGACATCTTGTCAGTCAGCTTGCAAGACATCTTGTACAGTTGGTAACCAGACTTGTGAGAACAAATAATACATTTTCTGGTATGGTAATGGAATAAAGAGGGCTGCTTATATTGGGCTGTCCTCTTTCATTTCGTTTCTAAGGATCTGAAGGAAACGGCTATGTGTTTCCGGAGACGTGAATAAGAGGTATAATAAAAGTGATACATCAGTATAAGAATAATGGCTATAACATTGTATTGGATGTCTGCAGTGGATCGGTTCATGTAGTAGATGATCTGGTATATGATGTAATCGCCTTGTATGAGGAGATGAATCCGGATGAGATTGTGAAGAAGTTATCACAATATCCGGAGGATGAGATACGTGAAGCGTATGATGAGATAACGGAATTAAAAGATCAGGGACAGCTTTTTACAGAAGATGTTTACAAGGATGCAATCATTGATTTTAAGAAACGTAAGACGGTAGTCAAGGCATTATGCCTTCATATAGCCCACGATTGTAACCTTGCCTGCAAATATTGTTTTGCGGAAGAAGGAGAATATCATGGCGGCAGAGCCATCATGAGCTATGAAGTTGGTAAGAAAGCATTAGATTTTCTGATTGCAAATTCCGGTAACCGGGTGAATCTGGAGGTGGATTTCTTTGGTGGAGAGCCGCTGATGAATTTTCAGGTTGTGAAAGATCTGGTTGCATATGGCAGAAGCAAAGAGAAAGAGTTTAATAAGAAGTTCCGTTTTACATTGACAACGAACGGTATGCTGCTTACGGATGAGGTAATGGAATTTGCCAACAAAGAGATGGCGAATGTTGTATTGAGCATTGATGGTCGAAAAGAAGTACATGACTTTATGAGACCAACCCGCAATGGCAAAGGAAGCTACGATCTGATCATAGATAAGTTCAAGAAGATGGCTGAGATGAGACATCAGACCAATTATTATGTGAGAGGAACATTTACACATTATAACCTGGATTTTTCTAAGGATGTGCTGCATTTGGCAGATATGGGATTTAAACAGATCTCAGCAGAACCGGTGGTGGCTCCGGATGATATGGATTATGCAATTCGGGAGGAGGATCTTCCGCAATTGTTTGAAGAATATGACAATTTAGCAAAAGAGATGGTCAAGAGAGAAAAGGAAGGCAATGGATTTAATTTCTTCCATTTTATGATCGATCTTACAGGTGGACCATGTTTATATAAGAGATTATCCGGTTGTGGTTCCGGAACGGAATATCTGGCAGTTACTCCTTGGGGAGATCTGTATCCGTGTCACCAGTTTGTTGGAATGGAACAGTTCAAGTTGGGTAATGTTGATACAGGAATAGAGAGAACAGATATTGTAGATGAATTTAAACTTTGTAATGTATATGCAAAGGACAAATGTAAGGACTGTTTTGCAAGATTCTACTGTAGCGGGGGTTGTGCAGCTAACTCATATAATTTCCATGGCAATTTATTGGATGCATATGATATCGGTTGTGAATTGGAACGTAAACGTGTAGAATGTGCAATCATGATAAAGGCGGCTTTAGCCTAGAGTAAGGAGAGTAAAAGAATGAAGAAAGCAAAGAGAAACAGTGTGCTGACTGTCATAGTCTTTATTCTTGTTCTTGCACTTGGCACTTATACGGTAGTGCAGGGACTTGGTAAGAACCACATTGGTAAGGCTGAGAACATTATCTTAGGTCTTGACCTTGCAGGTGGTGTCAGTATCACATATCAGATTAAGGAGGACAATCCTTCTGATCAGGATGTTCGAGACACCGTTCAGCGTTTGCAACAGCGTGCGGATGTATACTCGACGGATAGTAACGTATACAAAGAGGGATCGAATCGAATCAATATTGAGATTCCGGGCGTAAGCGATGCAAACAAGATTCTGGAAGAACTTGGTAAACCGGGAGCATTGGAGTTCTTAGACGAGGATAATTATTCCAAATATGCATCCGGACAGGAATATGAGACAGTATTGACCGGTTCCGATGTTAAGAATGCTTCTGCTGCAATTGATAATTCCGGTACCGTTCAGGAATATGTCGTTCAGCTTGCATTTACAGATGAAGGAACGAAGAAATTCGCAGATGCGACAACAGCAAATGTTGGTAAGCGTATTTATATTATATATGATGGTGAGATTGCTTCTGCACCTACTGTTCAGACTGCAATCACGGGCGGTAGCGCTGTGATCAACGGTATGGCTGATGATGAGGAGGCAGAACAGCTTGCACAGACCATTCGTATCGGTGCCCTTCCGTTAACATTGGAAGAGTTACGTTCGAATGAGGTAGGAGCAACACTTGGTAAAGATGCTCTTAGCACAACCTTAAAGGCCGGTGCAATCGGTATGGGTGTGATTGCCGTAATTATGATCGGTTTATACTTATTGCCTGGTTTTATTTCTGTTCTTGCGTTGATCGCATATGTTGTGTTGATGTTATTGTGCCTGAATGGATTTAATGCCAGCCTTACACTTCCGGGTCTTGCCGGTATTGTGTTATCTGTTGGTATGGCGGTTGATGCAAACGTTATTATCTTCACACGTATTAAGGAGGAACTTGGTGCGGGTGCATCTGTTAAGAACGCAATTGATTCAGGTTTTAACAAAGCGTTATCTGCTATCTTAGATGGTAATATTACGACTTTGATCGCTGCCGTTGTATTGTATCTGATGGGTGTTGGTTCTATTAAGGGATTTGCACTTACATTGGGAATCGGTATTGCGTTATCTATGTTTACTGCTTTGTTTGTTACCAAACATTTGTTGAAAGCAGCATATGCATTAGGTTTACAGAGTCCGAAATTATATGGAGCAAAGAAAGAGGCTAAGGTTCACGGTTATGTGAAGTTCTCCAAATTTGCTTATCTGCTTTCCTTTATTGTAATTGCAGCCGGTTTAGTTGCATTGCCTGTATTCAAAGGAAAGACGGGATCAACTTTGAATTACAGCCTTGAATTTACAGGTGGTACTTCTATGACTGTTGATTTTGAGGAACGGTATGATCTTGCAAAAGCCGAGAGTGACATTCTTCCGGTTATTGCCAAGGCTGCCGGTATTTCAGAAGCCGATATTCAGGTACAGAACGTAAAGGATTCCAATGAGATCGTATTTAAGTCTTCTGAACTTACCAATGATCAGAGAGAAGAGGTTCAGACAGCGTTAGAAGAGAACTTTAAGGTAAAAGAATTCAATATGGAGAATATCAGTTCTACAATCAGTAATGA
>JBNMIW010000130.1:0-5659 GCA_050873485.1 Lachnospiraceae bacterium
GTGGTAAGACCGGTACGGCGGAGAAGCTGCCAAGAGGAAATGGCAAATATCTGTTATCCTTTATCGGTTTTGCACCGGTAGAGAATCCACAGGTTGTTGTATATGTAACGGTTGATGAACCAAATGTAGCAGATCAGGCAAGTTCCGGATTAGGAACGATCATTGCTCAGTCAATCTTGCAGGAACTGCTTCCATATATGAATATTTATCAGTCGGATTCTGAGAATAAGAGTGAAGGTGCGGATGTAGGAGATCAGGTTGCAACGCCGATATTTGATGGAGCGGCACCGACAGAACAGCTTTCCGAAGATCTGCAAAAATCAACAGAAGAAGGAAGTTCTGAAAATGCAACCGAGGCTTCGACAGAGGTAAGTACCGATCCAAATACAACGGAAGCAACATCGGAAAATACGACGCAGGCAACAACTCAGGCGCCTGCAACACAATGATAATGTAATATTGTATGAGCCTGTCGGTGGTGGGTTCTGTTAGTTTGAAAAGGCATGGGTTACTTTGGGAGAGGTAAGTCATGCCTGGGTTATTTATGGGGATAAGTTGTTCTTATACATATTTGAGAGAATGCAATAATAGATATATATAAATGTTTTTGCAGGATATGAATATGCCGAAAACTTTTACCAGAAAGAAGATTTTTATAGTAGCACTTGCAGTGTTTACAGCGTTTTTGTTGCTTTTTGGCAGGCTTGCGTACCTGATGATCGTAAAGTCTGATTATTATTATAAAAAGGCAGAAGCACTTCATGAGCGGGAACGCAGCATTAAGGCAAAGCGCGGTGTTATCTATGACAGAAATGGAATTGAATTAGCCGGAAACAAACCGGTGTGTTCTGTTTCAGTGATCCATGCACAGATCAGTGATCCGGAAGAAGTGATCAAACAGTTGTGTTTAGTACTTGATTTAGACCGGGAAGAAGTAGAGAAAAAAGTCAACAAGAATTCCATGCGGGAAAAGATAAAAAGTAATGTAGAAAAAGCGACAGCGGATCGCCTGCGGGAAATGAATTTAGATGGTGTCATGATCGATGAAGATTACAAACGGTTTTATCCATATGATACCTTAGCAAGTAAGGTATTAGGATTTACCGGTGGAGATAATCAGGGAATTGTCGGATTAGAGGTAACATATGATAAGATATTACAGGGAATACCGGGAAGTATTCTGACATTGACGGATGCCAATGGAATGGAAATTGAAAATGCTGCGGAAGGCAGAATGGAACCGGTAGCCGGAAATAACTTATATATATCCATTGATGCAAATATACAGAAATATGCACAGCAGGCGGCAACAAAAGTATTAAAAGCAAAACAGGCAAAAAGGGTTTCGGTTATCTTGATGAATCCGCAAAATGGGGAAATATATGCGATGGTCAATGTGCCGGAATATAATTTGAATGAACCATATACATTGGTCAATGTGAAGGAGTTATATGTAGACCGGCAGGCGGAATTACAGGAAACATCCGAAGAGGAGACGGACAATGTCGAACAGCAGAATCTGACAGGAAAAGAGAAGCAGGATGCGCTGAATCATATGTGGAGAAATTTCTGTATCAATGATACCTACGAACCGGGTTCTACCTTTAAAATTGTAACGGCAACCGCAGCGTTAGAAGAAGGAGTGGTTAAGGTAGATGATACATTTTCCTGCCCGGGATTTCGTATTGTGGAAGATCGGAGGATACGATGCCACAAAGCCGGAGGACATGGGACGGAAACTTTTCGGGAAGGAATTATGAATTCATGCAATCCGGTGTTTATGGATGTTGGGGCGAGAGTCGGAGTTGCGAATATGTATAAGAATTATCGAAAACTGGGTTTGTTTGAAAAGACCGGAGTAGATCTGCCGGGAGAAGCATCTTCCATTATGCACAAACAGGAGGATGTCGGAGCGGTGGAACTTGCTACAATGAGTTTTGGACAGTCGTTTCAGATCACACCGTTACAGTTACTGCGTGCAGCAAGTGCGGTTGTAAATGGTGGCACGTTGGTAACTCCGCATTTTGGAATGTATGCAACCAATGAAAACGGAGAACGGACAAAAACATTTTCCTATACAAAAAAAGAACAGGCGATTCAAAAGACGACGTCGGATACGATGAAAGAATTGTTAGAAGCGGTAGTTGCAGAGGGTTCCGGCAATAAAGGAAGTGTGGAAGGATATCGCATCGGCGGGAAAACAGCGACTTCGGAAAAACTGCCAAGAGGAAATGCAAAATATATTTCTTCTTTTTTGGGATTTGCCCCGGCAGATAATCCGCAGATCATAGGAATTATCATGATTGATGAACCGGTTGGAATATATTATGGAGGAACCATTGCGGCACCGGTCATGTCGGAAATGTTTTCGAATATTCTCCCGTATCTGGGATTGGAGGCAGATTATACGGAATCTGAGGAAAAGACGGAGACAACATTTTTTGAAGACCGTGTAGAATAACAGGAAGAGGGAATGACTAAAAAGATGAAAGAATACAGCCAAAATGGTTGATAAAATGTAGAAAAAGAATTATACTAGTAGGGTTAAAATAACACGAAAATAAGAATTACTAAAGGGTAGGAATCATTATGAAATTTAATTTTTTAGTACTGTTGCCAGTTGTGATTGCATTTGCAATCAGTGTTTGTTTGTGTCCGATCATGATACCGTTTTTGAAAAAATTAAAATTTGGACAGTTTGTCAGGGATGACGGTCCGGAATCACATTTGAAGAAGTCGGGGACACCGACGATGGGCGGACTGATTATCCTGTGCAGTATCGTTATTACGTCTTTGTTATATATGAAGACGAATCCGCAGATCCTTCCGGTGTTGTTTGTTACATTGGGATTTGGATTGGTAGGATTTTTAGATGATTACATTAAAGTAGTAATGAAACGTTCCATGGGACTCCATGCATGGCAGAAGATGATCGGTCAGTTTATAATCGCTGCGGTATTTGCATATTATCTTGCAAATTATACCGATCTGGGTACTTCTGTATTGATACCGTTTACAGGTGGTATGGAATGGAACATGGGATTCTGGTTCTATCCGTTTTTGTTTGTTGTATTATTGGGTACGGTCAATGGAACGAACTTTACAGATGGTTTAGACGGTCTGCTTTCGTCTATTACCGTGTTGACGGCGACATTTTTCACGGTTGTTGCCATTGGAACTGCATCCGGATTGGAGCCAATCACGTGTGCGGCAGTCGGATCATTGCTTGGATTTTTGGTATATAACGTGTATCCTGCAAAAGTATTTATGGGAGACACCGGATCACTTGCGTTAGGTGGTCTGATCGGTGCGACAGCGGTAATGCTTAAAATGCCGATCTATATCGTTATCGTTGGCTGTATATATTTAGTAGAGGTGTTATCTGTTATTATTCAGGTGACATATTTCAAGAAAACAGGAAAACGTGTATTTAAGATGGCACCAATCCATCACCATTTTGAACTTTCAGGCTGGCCGGAGACAAAAGTGGTTGCTATTTTCTCAATTATAACAGCAATCCTTTGCCTGATTGGTCTGATGGCATTATAAAGAAATATTGACTATAGTTAAGATTTGGAGGAAATTATGGATTTTCATAAGAAAGTGCTGATTGCAGGTACAGGAAAAAGCGGAATAAATGCAGGAAAACTACTATTAAAAAAAGGTGCACAGATTGTATTTTACGATGGAAATGCAGATCTGGATGTTGAACAGTTGTTAGGACAGTTTCCAGAACGCGGAGAGATCAAAGTTGTTTTGGGAGAATTGAATGACAGTGTATTACAGGATATTGATCTTTGTGTAATCAGTCCCGGTATACCGGTAGATTCGGATATGGCCAACATGGTTCGTGATAAACACATTCCAATCTGGAGTGAGATTGAATTAGCATATCAGGCTGGTGCAGGTAAGCTGGCTGCAATCACCGGAACGAACGGAAAGACAACAACCACTTCTTTGGTGGGCGAGATCTTTGCAGACTATACGAAGAACAGTTTTACGGTTGGTAATATCGGTATTCCATATACGGAAGTTGCATTGGACATGAATGAAGATTCTTATACCGTTGCAGAGGTATCGTCTTTCCAGTTGGAGACGATCGTAGATTTCCATCCGCATGTAAGTGCAGTTTTGAATGTGACACCGGATCATTTAAACCGGCATTATACAATGGAGAATTATGCATCTGTCAAATTGGATGTATGTAAGAATCAGACTGAGGAAGATTATCTGGTATTAAATTATGATGATCCGATCACAAAGAAGATGGCAAAAGATAAACGGGTAAAGGCAAAGGTTATATATTTTAGCCGTTTACATAATATAGAAGAGGGCGTTTGTCTGGCAGACGACTGGATCGTACTAAGAGAGAACGGAACAGAAAAGAAAGTGATCGCAACTAAGGATCTGATCTTATTAGGTGGTCATAATGTAGAGAATTATATGGCGGGTATTGCAGTTGCTTACTATATGGGTATTCCGATGGAGAATATTGTCTCTGTTTTGAAGACATTTAAAGGTGTTGCACACCGGATCGAATTTGTAAAAGAGGTAAATGGGGTAGCATATTACAATGATTCAAAGGGAACGAATCCGGATGCAGCGATCAAGGGAATTCAGGCAATGAACTGCAAGACAATGTTGATCGGCGGCGGTTACGATAAAAAGGTTGCCTTTGACGATTGGATTGAAGCCTTTGACGGTAAAGTAAAGAAACTGGTGTTGATCGGTCAGACCGCACAGCTGATCGCAGATACGGCTGCAAAACATGGATTTACAGATGTGGTATTTGCAGACGATTTGAAGGAAGCGGTTGCCATCTGTGCAAAGGAAGCAGAGCCGGGAGAAGCGGTTTTATTATCACCGGCATGTGCAAGCTGGGGACAGTTTGATAATTATGAGCAGCGGGGAGACATGTTTAAGGAATATGTGAATCAGTTAGGAGCTTAATGTATGGCGAATAGAAGATCGCGAGAAAGAGAAACTTCAACTAGAAAGAGAACAAAAAAGAACAAGATTGCAAGTGGTTTTTTTGATTATTCATTACTGTTTATCGTCTTGTTTTTGGTTGCATTCGGATTGGTGATGGTATACAGTACCAGTTCCTACACGGCGGAGTTAAAGACCGGGTCTTCCGCGTATTATCTGAAAAGACAGGGAATGTTTGCGGTACTTGGAATTTTTGCAATGATCTTTGTTTCCAAAATGGATTATCACTGGTGGAAAAAAGTATCATTGCTTATGATGTATGCGATCATCGCATTGCTGATCCTTGTATTGATCGTTGGTAAGGCATCCAACGGTTCGGTGCGTTGGATTCAGTTAGGTCCGGTTCAGTTCCAGCCTTCAGAGGCTGCGAAGGTTGTAATTGTCCTATATACGGCACATGTAGCGACAATCCGGGCGGCAAGAATTGGAGATTTGAAGATCCTATTGAAAGTAGTCGCATTTCCGATGGCGGTAGTTGCGTTGATCGCGGTGGAGAACTTAAGTACCGGTATTATCTGTGCGGCAATGGTTGCAGTCATCGTATTTGTTACAAGTCCGAAGTTTAAGCAGTTCTTTGCAATTGGAGGAGTACTTGTCGGTTTTATGCTTATTTTCCTCTTTACACAGAGATACCGATTGGATCGAATTAGAATCTGGCTGAATCCTGAGA
>JBNMIW010000131.1:0-5546 GCA_050873485.1 Lachnospiraceae bacterium
ATATAGCAGATATGCCTGCTTGTATTCGCCCGCCTTAATATCGTTGTCAATCGTCTTCATCGTAATTGTCCGTCCTTATCATTACTATCTCTTTTCGTATTATATCCTCTTTCTCCTTTTCCGACAACCAAAAAGAGCACAACAAGCGCAGAGAATCTCTGCGCCTGTTGTACTACTTATTTCGTTGTTGCGATATCCGTCTTGCTCCAGCTTCCGTTTAACTTTGTTTTACCAACAGTCTTATAAGAGCGAATTCGAATATAATATTTCTTTCCTGACTTCAAATTGTCAATCGACTTACTTGTTGTCTTATTCTTGCCAACTGTCACAGATTTTGCGTTCTTGAAATTCTTGCTTGTTGAGTACTGAATCTCATATCCGCTAACCTGTGCATCGCGCTTCCAACGGATCGTCAGCTGTCTTGCCTCCTTAGATTTTGCAGACTTAACCATTGCTTTCTTTGGAGCAACTTTGATCGTGATCACCTTGGTTTCTGCTGCATGCGTATCATCTCCGGATGCCTTAATCGTAATCTTAACAATACCAGGTCCCTTGACTTTTACTTTACCGGTCTTTGGATCAATACTTGCCACTTTATTGTTAGAAGAAGCAAATGTAATATCACCATATCCCTCCGCCTTAATCGTAAAGCTCTTGGAATCAGTCTTAACTGTGTAGTTGTTCTTCACACCGGTGATATTTTCTGTCTGTTTATCCCCTGAATCAGACGGTTTTGTATCATCTTTCGTTGAATCCGGATTGTATGGCTTGGTCGGCTCTGAATGATCCGGCTCACTTGTTTTCGCTGTAACTTCAACTGCTACGATATCAGAAGTTACTGTTGCGGTTCTGGTTCCGTTAACTGCATCATTTGTGTTTGTTACAACACAGAAATAATATGTCATTCCAGAAGCCGATGTCTCCACTGCATAACTGCTTTCTGTTGCACCTTCGATTGGTGTGGCATTCTTAATCTTTGCAGCGTTATTCTTGTACCACTGATAAGATAAATTTCCGTTATCTGATGCATTTGCGTCGATGCGCAGTGTTGCATTTCCACCTACGTTACATTTTACAGCTACAGGCTGCTTGCCGATAACCGGAATCTGTGCATCGGTTCTTTCGGTCCAATGTGCATATACAGTAATCGAATCTGCATCTGTTGAAACTTCTGTAATGTAGTCCGTACTGTCAGCTGCAAGTGTCCATCCTGCAAACAGATATCCTTCTCTTGAAGGAGCTGCTAATACAATCTTTCCAGCTCCCTTTGTGTAATAGAACGGATTTGCATCCGCATTGACTGCATCAGCTGCCCCCAAGGCATAAATAATTTCAATACCGGTTTCTGTCTTACCCATATCATCACCGGATGTTGAACCGGAATCGTCGGACTTGACTAATTCTAATGTAACATCCTTAAAGTAGAATGTTGCATTATCTGCCTCACTCTTACCAAGACCAAAATTAAGAGCTACATTGCTGTACGTTGCATTCGGACACTGAATGGTAGTTGTATATGTATAAAATCCATCTGCATCAGGTGTTCCTAATTTTGTAAGATCAACGTCTACCAAATCCTGAACCACTTCCCAGCTTCCCTGATTCTGCACGATATACGATACTTTATTGTTTGAGGTTCCCTCCAGTTTTAACTTCGCAGTCATCTTATATTTTACGCCTGCCAGAGTCTTAAACTGTGCACTCGTAATCTGCGGAGAATACCAGTTAGAACCACTCGTGATTCCTGTAAACTTATGTGCTCCGTTTTCAACACCGGCATCGGTTGCCGCTCCGCCATCCGCTCCGTTTGCATTCCACTGTGTAGCAGCATTTACCGGATTCTCATCTGCAACTTCTGCCTGAGAATTTCCAATCATGGATACATTATCGATCTGAACGGAAGCACCATCACCAAATGTCAGAACGAGTGCTGCATTGGCAAGTGCACGAGGGGTTCTAAACGCCCATTTGTAATTCTTTACTCCACTTTCTGCTGTGTAATTAACAACCGGTGACTCGAGCATCTTGGTTCCAAGCTTTCCGTCCTCTGTTACCGAATAGATTGCTGCCTGAACCGTTGTAGCATTCTTACTATACATATCAAAATTTAATGTATATCCGTCTGCCTTCAGTTCGATTCCAGGCTGGTAAATACATGGTGCTCCGGACGTTGAAGAAATCTGCGCACGGCGCTCGTAATATTTTACTCCACCATTATTAAGATTCTCAAACTTGTTCAATGTGGAAGCCGTATCAACAACGCTCACATCAGAATCTGCAATCTTCTCTATTGTATAACGAGGAACACTTAAAGATGTTCCTTCTGCAGCTACCCAGCCACCGACATGTGCACTTCCCTGATCAAAGGTTCCGTTATAGATAACATCACCATTAGATAAAGGCTTACGACCAGCATCACCGTTAATGGATTCTGGATTTACAATTTCAACTTTTACATTTGAAATGTATACATTGCCAGATGCCTTTGATCCTAAATTAAACTCAATACGACATTTCTCAAAATCCGACTTCTGTTCAAATGTGAATGCCACATGCTGTGGTGTTGAAGATAACTCGTAGGACTGAATTCCATTTGTGCTCCAACCGACCCATTCTTTGGAATCTGTGCTAACCGATTTACCAATCATATTTCCATCGGCGTAAGCATCGAATGAAACTTTATACACATATCCGGCTTTTGCATTGTAATGGCCGATCAACTGAACCGAATAATCCTGAGATCCGGCTTCTGAGATGCCGACTTTTGCCCAATTTTTACCATTTTCATCCTTGAACGAATCAAGAGTTGCATCACCACCTGTATTGTTTGCATTATATGAAAGATACCACTTTTCAGCATCCGCAGTCTTATCTTCGCCGAATCCATTGGCATCCAGACTTGCTGGATTAATATCCGCAATCTGATTTACACCTTCATAATCATCCCAGTCCGTCTTTGCATTATCGGATGCTGTACGATCAACCGATAATGCATAACCTTCCGACTTCTGATATGCACGAACATAATCAACATACATATTGATATTATCCTGGAATGTTGCACGATTAACATCTCCACCAAACAGTCCACTGTCAACTGCAAGATTCAAGAGAATATAGAAAGGCATATCAAACGGTGCATCATATGAGAGGGAATCCGTAGATCCGGAGATCATGCTCTCCCAATTCTGTAAAGTATTGACTGCAACACCGTCATAATACCAGGTAATTTTTCCAGGTTCCCAATCAACGGCATAGGTATGGAAATAATTATAATCAGAATTCAGATTTACATATCCACTTCCTTTGTACACATGCTCAGGCGCACCCCAATGAAGTGTTCCGCATGCCTTGTTGTTGCCCCCTTCTTTAAACGCACCACAAGTTTCCATAATATCAATTTCTCCGGATACTGGCCAGTTTCCATAGATATCTGTGCTCTGTGGAAGCATCCAGAATGCCGGCCAGGCTCCTTTGGTTGCAGGAAGAGCCATACGGCTTTCTATATACCCGTATGTTGTTGTAAACAACGCATCATTGGTTCTTGATGTCGTACGAATTCTTGCAGAAGTATAATCTTTTTCTGTCTCACTTCCGTTTTTATAACCATTCTCTTCATAGGATGCGGTCAGACGAAGCATTCCGTCCCCCCTACCATCACAATTTAAATCTTCATTTACTGCGATATTTTTCTTATTGCTGGTATAGGACTGCTTCTCACTGTTTCCCCATCCCGGATTACCGACTTCCGTTCCATCTCCGAGCTGATAAGACCAGTTGTCCAGGTTCAGACCTGTATTAGCATCAACCTTAGCGTTACCGTAATTTCCGTCAAACTCATCTGACCATACCAGATCATAACCGGCTTTGTTTTTGCCAGGATCCGCATAATCATATGCCGAGTTATCTTTTGTAAAATCATACTCCGCACCCTTTTCAGATACCGAATCATCAATCACAAGTTTAATTTCAGCATAAACAGAAGGGTTATCCTTCAATTCCACTTTTATGACAACCGTATTCTTGATTGGATTGAACCAGAAACCACCATTTGTCGGTGCACTATCCCAACCATAATTAGTTCCCCAAGTTAATCCAGATCCGTCTTGTCCCAACTCGATAAAATGACCGTCTGCTTTTGGATCAATAGACCATTTTAAACGATCAGAAGATTGCAGAGAACTTCCCAAAACTTTATCTTCACCATTTACAATCAATGAATCAAAAGCAATCGCATATGCCCCCTGTGAGGAAATATCAACTTCATTCGTAGGAAATGCCAAATTTGTGATTTCAGTCTCACTTCTTGTCTGCGCTCCCTGCTCATTTTGCTCTGCTGCAAAGACAGAAAACGATGGCAGATTAACGGAAGTAACCGACATTGCTCCTGCAAGTGCAATCGCAAGCACCGTCTTACCCCACTTTAATTTTCTTCTCATTATATAAGCCTCCCAAATAACCTTTGCCTTTTTGAACAGGATTCCCCATAGATAAACCTCTCTCCTCCTTCCCTGTTAATCCGTTCTTAAAAGTTCCTCTAAATCAATACACTCAAATTATATGTCCAGGCATTCCTAAATAAAGTAAACGTATTTTATGTGAGGTATATTATTTTTGTCGCTTTTTATAGTCAATATAAAACAAATTACGCGCGAAGTAATATTACTTTTTCTGTAATATTGCTCCGCGCGTTTCAACATTGTCTTTTCACTGTTTATTCTTTTTTACAAAAATGATTAACGCCCCAACTCCGACAACCAGCAAGACAACCGATATCACCCACGCAAATACGCTTTTATCCATCGTCTGTTCTAAAATTCCCGTCTCTGTCCGAAGGACCGCGATCAGATTGGCCGTAATGTGCCCGATAATTGCCGGATAAACATGATCCGCCTGATCCATCAGGATTGCAAGAACAATTCCAAGCAGAAATGCATAGATAAACTGGACGATATTAAAATGCACCGCTGCGAAAACCAACGCAGACACCACAATTGCCGGAATTTTCGGAAGCATAATCTTAAGTCTTGTAAACAATATACCTCGAAACACCAGTTCCTCAAGAATCGGTGTCATCAGTGCTGAACTGATCAGTTCAAGCACTAACGTACTTCCGTAAAAGTTGGCATTCGCCTCCTGGTATCCCAGGGATGCAGTAACGAGCGGAGTCATCGAAATAATGTTGTTTAACGAGATACTGATACATGCAACAATAAGAATGGATACCCCGATCATGCAAAGCTTCTCCCCGTTAAACCAGTCATGGATTCCTTCGCGTCCTGCTAACGCCCGGTCCTGCTTATAGAAAGGCATCATAAACGGAATCGTTATAATCGTTGTGATCAGCTGACGCGCAACAAAATGCGCCTGACTGTCTCCCATGATCATTGTACAAAGCGACATCACAATAATGGATACGGCATAATAGAACAGGAACGGGTATGCAACATACCAGATCTGTACTGCCGGATTCTTCTTTTTCTCGTTCATCCTGTTTCCTCTCTATCTTCACTCTGGCGTTTTCAATCATTTCCAGTCTACAAAAC
>JBNMIW010000132.1:0-5514 GCA_050873485.1 Lachnospiraceae bacterium
CCGGAAGGTCGTACGAGAGATGATCTTGCGTTGGTGATCGAGGAGATGTTGAAGCAGCGGATTCTCGGTGTCAAGAACGAGAAGGGCGTGTATATTACACCGGCATTTCCAAAGCTTATTTATGTATTAGAGGAAGATAATGTACGGGAAGGAAGTAAATATTGGGAGCTTACGAAGTTAGCGGCACAATGTACTGCAAAGCGTATGGTTCCGGATTACATTTCCGAGAAAGTTATGAAGAGATTGAAACAGGGATACTGTTATCCGTGCATGGGTTGCCGTTCATTCCTTACGGTATATCATGATGAGGACAACAAACCGAAGTTCTATGGTAGATTTAATCAGGGTGTTGTCACATTGAATCTGGTAGATGTGGCCTGTTCTTCACAGGGAGACATGGAGAAGTTCTGGAAGATCATGGATGAGAGACTGGAGCTTTGTTATGAGGCATTAATGTGCCGGCATAACCGGTTGAAGGGAACTCCTTCGGATGTGGCACCAATCCTCTGGCAGTATGGAGCATTGGCACGTCTTAAGAAGGGTGAACCGATCGATAAGCTCTTATACAATGGATATTCTACGATTTCTCTCGGATATGCAGGTCTTTGTGAATGTACCAGATATATGACGGGATTGTCACATACGAATCCGGAGGCAACACCGTTTGCATTAGAGGTAATGGAACGCTTGAATGCGGCGTGTGCAAAGTGGAAAGAAGAGACAAATATTGATTTCAGCATTTATGGAACACCATTGGAGTCTACAACATATAAGTTTGCCAAATGTCTACAAAAGCGTTTTGGTAAGATAGAGGGAGTAACCGATAAGAATTATATTACGAACAGTTACCATGTTCATGTAACAGAGCCGATTGATGCATTCCATAAGTTAAGTTTTGAGGCACAGTTCCAGGAACTTTCACCGGGCGGAGCAGTCAGTTATGTAGAAGTGCCGAATATGCAGAATAATATTGATGCTGTTCTCTCTGTTATGCAGCATATATATGATAATATTATGTACGCAGAATTGAACACGAAGAGTGATTACTGCCAGAAATGCGGATTTGACGGTGAGATTCAGATTGCATCGGATGAGGAAGGCAAACTGATCTGGAAATGTCCAAATTGCGGTAACACAGATGAAGATACGATGAATGTTGCAAGACGTACCTGTGGATACATCGGTACACAATTCTGGAATCAGGGAAGAACACAGGAGATCAAAGAAAGAGTGTTACATCTGTAATGAAGGGATGATTTCGGATAGATTGTCCGGATGAGTCAACATTTTGAAAGTGCAATATATAATAATGAACTGAGCGTGAAGCGTTTTGTGAACTTTAATATAAAAGCGGTCATAGGATAATTCCTACGACCGCTTTTGTTCTACACTTGTTATCGTTGTGAAACAAATCCCCCAAGTATATGAACTGTTACATTATGCTACAACAGTAACGTTAACTGCCTGAGCACCCTTTGCACCCTGCTCGATGTCAAATGTAACAGACTGACCTTCCTCTAAAGTCTTGAAACCGTCTGCAACAATACCAGAAAAATGTACGAATACATCCTCGCCAGTTTCGCTGTTGGTGATGAAACCAAATCCCTTAGTTGAATTGAACCATTTTACTGTACCTTTGTTCATGAAAAAGTACCTCCTTATAATGTATAGTGTATCAATAGAGGTAATGTGAATACCAAAACATAGCGAGAGTGATGGTATCGAATAACGCTTTATAAATACATGGTAAGTTTATCATTATTAAAAATGGAAGTCAATAACCGTAAGGTAAAATATTATAAAAAAAATCTTACAAATATTACATTATGCACAAAAGAAAAAAGAAAAGAATGAAAGACATTGAGGATTTTGTAAAATTAATGTATAATAAAACAAAATGTGTAATTTAGAATGTGTTTGGGGAAGAAAACATAAGATTGAAAGGTTTGAAACAGGCGCAGGCAGACAGAAACTGCCCGAAGAATCGTTTTGCACTGGATTGGAGAACACAGATGAGAAAACATATTATTTTAACAGGCCTTTTTGTTTTTGCTGCATTGAGTTTGTGTGGATGTCAGAAGAAGTACTACGGAAAAGGACAAGCATTCACGATGAAGATGGCAGAATCGGCAGCGGGATATACGAATGCAGATATTGCGGCACGGAGTGCAGATAACTATGAACGTTTTATGCACGCAAGCTACATTATCGCAACAGATAAATATGGAGAAGAACATAAGATTAAGATTAGTGCCAACATTAAGAGAAATGATTGGGACTTTGCAAATTTACAGACGGATGGAACTTTTAAGAATTATGTAGATACAGATGGTTCGAAGAAGAAGGTTGGAATTGATGTATCGGAACATCAGGGAGTTATTGACTGGGCTACGGTTGCAACGCAGGTTGATTTTGCGGTAATCCGATTGGGATATCGTGGATATACGTCCGGAGGAATGGCATTAGATGCATATTATTCTGCTAACATTGCAGGTGCGACGGAAGCCGGTATTCCGGTTGGCGTATATTTCTATTCACAGGCTACTTCTTACGAAGAAGGTGTGGAGGAAGCGAATTTTGTACTGAGTAATCTTGGAGATTATGGACTGGCGTATCCAATCGTATTAGACAGAGAAGATCCGATGACAGATGATGCACGGACGAATGATCTGACGATGGAACAGCATACACAGGCGGCACTTGGGTTCCTTGAGACGATTCAGGCATCCGGACACAGGGCAATGATCTATACGAATCGGACATATTATGCGTTGTATCTGGATTTAGAGAAGATATATCAATATCCGGTCTGGTTTGCACAGTATGCAGACGAACCGGACTGGCCATATGAATTTTCAATATGGCAGTACACAGAGAGCGGAACGGTAGCAGGAATCTCCGGTTCCGTAGATTTGAATTTGGAAATGATGCCGTTACAATGAGAACGGAGTGATAAGGAATAGAGGGGGATGAGTTGCGATGGGATGGAATATTGATTTTGAGATATGTGCGCTGATCGTATTAGGCGTCGTAGTCGCATTACATGTATCCAAGCAATATGTATCCATTAGAAGAAGCTATTTGTTCCTTGCGATGGTTGGTGCGGAATGTGTAACAATATTATGCAATATTGGGTTGCGGCAGATGTTTTTGAATCATGGAGTTGCGATTGGAAGAAGTGGAATTGCACTGATTGATTTTTACATTGCGATACAATATGCATTGCCGATTCTGTTTATGTATTATATGGTCGTGTGGTCCGGTAAGAACATGATCTATAGTCATAATCGAATTGCATTTGTGTTTTTCTGGCTGCCGATTGTGGCATATATAGGAGTAATTGGTAAGAATCTGGTTCAACAGAATTTGTATCATTTAGATGAGCAATTAGGTTATGTAGAGACAGCGGATATGATGGCACTTAACTGGATAGCAATCTATGCGGTGTTATATGGTCTGGTATATGCAGTCGTATATATTCGTATTCTTTCATTTGAGAGACTATCTATGATTGGATTATCCGGCGTGCTGGTAGCTTTTGGAGCTGTGGCGCAGTACTACATGAGCGGTACGATGTTTATTGATTTTCTGGTAGCCATAACATTATTGGTGTTATATCTGGTGGCACAGAATCCGGCGGATATGCTTGATAGTAATACGAAGGTTTTGAGCCGGAGTATGATGGATGAGATATTGCTTCAGGATATTGAGGCAGAGAGGGCATTTGATCTGATTGTGCTGGCGTTAGACGACTTCAAATTTGTCAATAAGACATTCGGAGTTACAACCGGTGACATCATGTTGATGCAGGTGGCGCATTTTCTCACGACTCTGACAAAGAGAGGAAGAGTGTACCGATACGGTGCAGATCAATTTGTGTTACAGATACGGCATTCTGATGTAGATCGGGATGCGGTTCTTGATTTCATACAGGAACGTTTCCGTCATCCATGGATTACGGAAGATGTTTCGGTGATGTTGTCGACTACGATCAGTTGTATTGCGTATCCGGAAGACGGAGACACAATGGAAACGTTGGTGGATGTGATTGATTATTCGGTGTTATCGGCTAAGACAATGGGAAAAGGAACGGTTGTATTTGCGAAGGATATGGATCTCCATGCACTGCGTAAAGAGAAAGCCATAGAAAAGGCGATTGAGTTAGCAATTGACCGCGATACAATTGAAGTATATTATCAGCCGATCTTTAATACGGAGAAACAATGTTATACATCGGCAGAAGCTCTGGTTCGACTGAATGATGAATTACTTGGCAATATTTCGCCGGAGATATTTATACCGATTGCAGAGAAGAATGGTATGATATTGAAATTGGGAACGATGATCTTTGAGAAGGTCTGCCGGTTTATCTCAGAAGAGAATCTAAAAGATACTACGATTGAGTATATTGAGGTTAATGTGTCTGTGGTGCAATGTATGCAGCAGAATTTTGTGGAAGAATTGATTGATATAATGGAGTATTATCATATTGCACCAGAACAGATCAATTTAGAAGTAACCGAGACGGCGGCAGTCAATTCAATCTCCATTTTGCAGGAGAATATTGAGAAGCTGCATGCAAAGGGAATTTCGTTCTCGTTAGATGACTATGGTTCCGGATATTCGACACTTGGATATCTGCATCAGTTGCCGTTCCAGATTATTAAGCTGGACAAACTCATGGTATGGGATGCGTTTGAGAATGAGAGAGCAGGCATTACATTGAAATTTACAGTGGGCATGCTGAAGGAATTGAAGGTGCGGATTGTAGCAGAGGGAGTAGAGACACAGGAACAGCAGATGCACCTTACAGGAATTGGATGTGATTATCTGCAAGGCTGGTATTATTCAAAGGCGATTCCGGGAGAAGAATTTGCACAGCTCATCCAAGCCGCAGGTTAGTGCTCTTTCACCCTTGCACAGCGTGAGTCAAAGGGACGTGCGAAATAATTAGGATGTGGTATCAGTTGTATGGGTACAACAATATCACCGCAGGCACATTCGCATTATGGCTCGTACGCAACAGACACTAAGGCTTGCAATATCTAATAAGACTCACAACAAAATATCCCTTATCATTGGATTATGTCGGTAACATATTATCTCGAATGATAAGGGATATTTTTGTTCGTCTAATTATCTATTGCTCGCCAAGTGCTGGCGTACTCCACATGCCTGCGCGTGATACATGTTGCCCCCATACAACTGTTATTCACTGTAATGAATTTCGCACTGTGTCTGGCAGAATTTACTACGCTGTGCTTATCGCCACACCCGAGCCCCTCTGATATTGGCTCAAATAATTTACTATCATTAAAGTGTAACAACCTCTTCCTGGTGATATTCACAAAGAATCCTTTAAGGTATAACAAGAACAATCAATAAGTGAATTGTGATCAACAATATAATTATTGATTATCTGTTCCGTTTGACACAATGCCATATACGGTTGGGTGTGGCAATAAGCACAGCGTAAGTTTTTCGGAGATAACGTGAATGGCACATGCCTGAAAA
>JBNMIW010000133.1:0-5502 GCA_050873485.1 Lachnospiraceae bacterium
AATGCATGTACTCGGATCGTATATTCTTCCCAGTCCTGTTTATCAAAACATTCCTGTATCTCATTCCAACGATCCGTTTCTAATTCAATACAATATTCTAATAATTCCTTGAACAGATCTCTCTGTCCACCCATATTTACATCTATTACCTCTTCATCTATGTGCATTGGCTCAAACAGTTCTGTTTTATCATCCGCATTCGTTGAAGTCGGGCTGTTTGCTTGTAGTGATTTGTTATCTTTTTCTTGTTGTGCTGTCTCTTCTATGTCCCCAAAATCCGGCACCTGCTTTCGGTCTGCCTCATCAATCAATTCAATCTTCGTACCCGGAAGCCATCTTCGTAAAACCGCATCAATAGATTTGAAGCTGACCGGTTTTGCAAGAAAATCCTGGAAACCATTGTCTAAAAACATTTGTTTTGCATCATTTACAACATTGGCTGTTAACGCAATGATTGGAAGCTGCTTGCCATATTCTCCCCCTGTCCTCCGTATGATCTTCGTAGCTTCTATTCCATCCATCTCCGGCATCATATGATCCATAAATACAATATCTATATCCTGATCTTTCAATAATTCAATTGCTTCTTTTCCACTACGGGCAAGTACCGCATTTACTTCATATAATTTGAGAATCCCTTCTGCCACACGAAGATTGATCTCATTATCGTCCACCACCATAACTCTCGCAAACGGAGCGCGGAATCGAACAGTAACCTCTTTTTCATCAATCAACTGATTATAAAATGCCTCTCCATTTAAAGCGGATATAACATTAATGGAATAAAACGGTAAATGAATACCGTTAATGTCTGTACCGAGCTGTAACGGATATTGCGGATCATGCATCACATATACATTTATATGTCTGGCAATCTGATCAAAATAATTACGTTGATCCGTATATTCTCCTGCACCTATAAATAAATGTGTCATTTCCCTTTGCTCGACTGCCCTCATCAGCTCAACAAAATTGGTAATGGAACGACAGGGTACATTAAGTCCCTTCCACATATGCTCATTTGCTATCTTATAATACTCATCGCCCTCACTTGGATACTGCTCTTTATCGCCATACAGAACAATCCTCATATCCTCGTCTGTCTTAAGTGTAAGAAACGGACTTGCATCCGCTATCTTCTGTGGAATATCAATCGTCATTGTACTTCCCACACCATACTCGCTATCTATTCGGATATGACCATGCATTGCCTGTACTAACCGTTTGCAGATTGGCAACCCCAGACCGGTTCCCTCAATAGACCGGTTCTTTTTTGTATCCAATCGGTTAAATGTCTCAAACAAATGCACCTGATCCTCTTTTTTTATACCGATTCCAGAGTCTTTTACAACCATCTGTAACCAATTTTCTCCTTCTTTTTCATAGCAGGAAAGTTGAATAAAGATATAACCTTTCTCTGTAAATTTGACCGCATTGGTTACCAGATTCATTAAGATCTGCCGATTTCTCAATACATCACCAATCAACTGCTTTGGCATTAACGGACTACAATCGATGATAATTGCAATATCCTTATATCCACGTCGAAACATTGCTGTATTCACAACATCCTGTACAACAGACGCAATGGAATACGGCTCATATACAATATCCATCTTACCGGATTCAATCTTAGAGAAATCCAGAATATCATTGATAATACCTAACAGATTCTCCCCCGACGTCTGAATATTGTAACAATATTCTTTCACTTTATCATTCTCTTCGCTCTCCCGCATGATCAACTCACTCATTCCGACAATCGCATTCATCGGTGTACGAATCTCATGAGACATATTTGCAAGAAACTCATCTTTACTCTTCTGTGCTATATTAAGAAGGGCATTCTGCGTCTCTACTTCCTCCACCTTTTGCTGATACAACATGACCATAAAATTCTCTGTAATCAAAAATCCCTCACAGAACAGAACAAGCATTACATAATATTGAATCGTAACCATGTCGGTAATCACATCATATTCCGTGATCAATCCAAATACGATTGACAGATTTACCGCAATAATGAAATAAATATTCACATGCATGTCCCCATATATTGAGATCAACGCACCGGTAACCATATATATACAAATTCCACCCGCTAACGTCCCTAATTCTCTTCCGATCAAATGTGTAGCAAGCATCACACATACAATAAAACCAACCTGTGACCAGATGGGATTCCGGATTGCAATCAGACAGATTGCCGAAAGTACCGACAAGCTCGCCGCATATGCAAACACTACATACGCCACATTCGCACCCATATTGATTCCTGCGTATATTACATGCATTCCTACAAACAAAATGAATTCAATCATTTCAATCTGCGTCAGTTGTTTTCGACTTACCACTTTTCATGTCCTCCCATCATATACTTCTATTTCTATTCTACATGATTCGACACAATTTTACCACATATTCTCAAGAGGTTTTACGTTTTCTGCAAATCCAACATAACAAAAGCGGCTGCAAATCACCGGATCTCTTATCCTGCAATTGGCAACCGCCTTCTTTTTATAATATTCTGTTCGTTATCCCTTCTTGGTCACTTCTACGCATAAAGCGGATATTTGTCTGTAATGGATTTGACAAGCTGCATTGCCTTTGCTTCATCCTTATCAATTACCGCAGCTTTGATTGCTTCCGCAATCGTAACCATATCCTCTTCATTTGCTCCACGAGTTGTAATGGCAGGTGTTCCAAGACGAATACCACTTGTAACAAATGGAGACTTTGGATCATTTGGTACAGTATTCTTGTTTGCTGTAATATGTACACTATCCAATAATTTTTCCACTTCTTTACCGGTCATATCCAAATTCTGAAGATCAACCAACATCAAATGATTATCCGTTCCGCCAGACACGATATTGAATCCTCTTTCCATTAATGCATTAGCGAGCGTTGATGCATTCTTTACAACCTGCTGCTGATATGCTTTATATTCATCAGATAATGCTTCTTTTAAACATACTGCCTTACCTGCGATCACATGCATCAAAGGGCCACCCTGAATACCAGGGAATACTGCTTTATTAAAGTTATATTTCTCATTCACTTCGTTACTTGAAAGGATCATACCTCCGCGCGGGCCTCTTAATGTCTTATGCGTTGTTGTTGTTGTAACATGTGCATATGGGATTGGAGACATATGTAACCCGGCAGCAACTAATCCTGCGATATGCGCCATATCAACCATAAGAACGGCACCTACTTCGTCTGCAATCTCACGGAAACGCTTAAAATCAATTGCTCTCGCATATGCGGATGCACCGGCTACGATCATCTTTGGCTTACATTCTTTGGCAATTCTCTCAACTTCATCATAATCAATGAAACCGTCATCATTTACACCATAAGGAACAACATTAAAATACTTTCCTGACATATTAACAGGTGAACCATGTGTTAAATGTCCGCCATGTGCAAGGTTCATTCCCATAAATGTATCACCCGGCTCCATAATCGCAAAAAATACTGCCATGTTAGCCTGTGCTCCCGAATGCGGCTGTACATTAACATATTCGCAGCCAAATAATTCTTTTGCTCTTTCTCTGGCTAAATCTTCCACTACATCCACATACTGACATCCACCATAATATCTTTTTCCCGGATAACCTTCAGCATATTTGTTAGTAAGCGGACTTCCCATTGCAGCCATAACTGCCTTACTTACAATATTCTCAGATGCAATCAACTCAATATTCTCATTCTGTCGGTTGATCTCATCGGTCATAGCTGCTGCTACTTCTGGGTCTAATTTGCTAATTTCATCAAAACTATACATATTGCACCTCCATATTATATTTATCCACATCTCGCCTGTCGGCTCGATGATGCATATACCAACTCGCCTAACGGCTTTGAAAGGCCCACGCCTCACATCTCATGACTTCGTCATTCGATGATACATACACCAACTCGCCTAGCGGCTTTGAAAGGCTCGCGCCTCACATCTCATGACTTCGTCATTCGATGATACATACACCAACTCGCCTAACGGCTCGTTGATGTGCGCTCGTCGAATACAGATTTTTGTGCAAGCACAAATCTGTGCTCGTCTCACGCATACACAAAATGACGGCGTTGTTAGCGCGCCGTCATTGTCACACATGTGTTATGCTGTTATCGTACACCATATTATTTAATTTTGCAAGCCCTCTTTGTAAGGTTCCGGTAATGGCATCCACGCAATGATTCCCCGATCCATCACTTCACGTCCATTCATCTCATGCACAAAACCTCTCATTCGATAGCTATAAGTTCTTACAAAACTACTCAATCCATCCGAACATATAAATGAATTATTTCTTCTAACTTCTTCTACTGACGGACCTCGTTCACTCCATAATATCCATTCGCTCATGCTTTCATTCCTTCCCATACATCATAGTAATATTCACGCTTCTGTTCATTATTTTACAATGATTCTTAAATTTGTGCAACTACTATTGTATAAAACAGCACTTTACAAAATGAAAAATCAGTATTCTTTTACCATTTCTTTCATGGCTTTTAATACCGTATCATATGTCTTAGATGTCCAATGTAATCCATCCGATGCCACATATTCCGGTTTCAGATATCCATCATCTCCTGCAAGTTCCAAACACAAATCATAATAATATACATTCTTAAGCGGTACAATCTTACGTTCCATCTTACGATTGTAATAATTGATCGTATTCAGATTCACGGAAGATTTTTTTCCTACCGGACTGACACCTAACACAAAAATTTCAAGATTCGGATTCTTCTTCGTGCAGGATTTCAGAATTGCTTTATAATAACTGATCATATTATCCATCTGTTTTTCCGTTGGATTGCCTGCTAAATCATTGACACCCAACATGATAAATAAACGATCCGGATTATATTTCAGTAATTGCGTAAGCAGATCACTCTTGTAATAAGCCGATGTGGAGATTCCAACCTGGGCAAATACCTTCTGTTTATGATTGTCCGTAATCTTGCCATAATTGATCAGACCGACCATCAAAGAATCTCCTGCATACGCTGTCTTCTTTACAATCTTACGCATTTTCTTTTTCATTGTAATGCTATATGGACTGTAAATGGTCTGTCCGTTTGTCGCATTTGTTCCCACAGCCCGAATCTTATAATAATATGTCTTTAGCTGTTTACCTTTTTTATCAACATACGACGTCTTCTTTGTTGTGCCGATCCGTTTAAAGCCTTTCTTTTTCTCTGTAGAACGATACACCTCATATTTCTTAGCATTTTTAACAGGAATCCAGACCAGTCGGATCGTAGCTTTTGAAGTTGCAAATACGCTTCCAATTGCAGGCTTATTTAATGTCCCTGTATTAATCTCCTTTGCATACGACATGCTCTGACATGTCAATACAAGTATAAAAACAATTAGCAATGTGCGAATCTTCTTCATATAAACAACTCCCTTCTGTCAAACTTCTTAATAATCCTGATATTCTACCTTTCCATCAGACCATGTAATAATGTAAGATCCATGTCCGGAAC
>JBNMIW010000134.1:0-5501 GCA_050873485.1 Lachnospiraceae bacterium
CCGGCATCCTTCACTGCTGCAAGTACGGACTGACGGATTCCTTCTTCCCCATCTGCCGGTTTCAGCATATACACCTTACTCATATTCTCACTACCAAAGCCCTTCGGCGCAATCGTAATTTCCAGCTTATCTCCCGGTACAATATCATAATGGATAATTGCCGGTGTATTATCTCCGGTATTCTCACGCTGCAATGGATCTCTCACGACAGATTTCCGCAGATACCCCTCAGTATATCCTCTTCTCACACCTTCGTTGATGGCGTCCGTGAGATTCATTCCTTCGATGTGCAGATCCTGCCCGACATTCACGAAGAACACTGCCATTCCCGTATCCTGACAGATCGGTGTCTTATCTTCCCCGGCAATCTCCATATTCTCGATCAACTGATTCAAGATCTGTTTTCCGAGCGTGCTGTCTTCCTCTTTTGCTGCCTGACGTATCTTACCATCCATATCATCTGCCAGATACAGATTGGCCAAGATACACATTTCTTTCACTGCCTCAATGATTTTGTCTGTGTGTAATGTTCGCATAACTTTCTCCTTTACAAAAAGCTGCTACACGATTTCTCATATAGCAGCTTCGTTCTTAATCATCTAAATAATTATCTTTATCTTTCGTATCAATACCACGTCTCTTATTTTGCATGCGGATATAAATAGATACAAATATGTATGATACAAATAACAATACAAATATCACACCAATCCAATACATTGCCGCATATAACACACTTGATACGCTATCAATCTTGGAAAGACCTTCCAATCCTTCTTTAATGCTATCATTCATAACTTTTTCCTCTTTTCACAGATCAAATACTGATATTGCTTTTATTATATCAAAATAATCTCAGAAAGCAAGAACCAGATTATCTTGTAATATATGCACTTGACTGTATTGATGTAACTCCTTTATATGTTCTGCCGGGTTCCCCTTGTCCTTTTGGTACAAGAACTATCTGGATTCCCTCAAGGCGTTTTCCAAGTGTTGCGGTTCCGGACGGTTCACCATTTTTTGCCCAGCCAAGCCAGCCATATGTCTGTGCATGTACACGGTAATAGATATCATAGTGATTTGCCATCTCGCCTGTCAGTGTGATACAGATCGCTTCCAGACGTTTCGCCTCTCCGGAAGTTCCGCTTATGACACCATCGGATCTCCATGTAGACGGATTGTTGATATTTCCCTGCCATCCATATGTCTGTACATGGGTTGTATAACGGATTCCTCCGGAATAATCTTTATTTGTCAAACGGATCTGGATACCTTCCAGACGCTTTGCCTCTCCGGAAGTTCCACTCATCGCACCGTTGAATCTCCAACCCTGCCAGCCGTATGTCTGTACATGCGTCCGGTAAGTTACATTCGGTGTCGTATCACCCGGAATCTGAGGATCTAACAAAGCCTCGTATTCCGGACCATTTCCGGAAAGCGCATAATACGGGCTTGAATATAACGATTCAATTCCCTTCATATTATGGTCAAACGACTGTCCTCTTTTCACAACAACGATCTGAATACCTTCCAGTCGCTTTCCAAGTCCGGCTGTTCCGGATGGCTGTCCATTCTTTGCCCAGCCCAGCCATCCATAAGACTGTGCATGTACACGATAATAAACATCGTATTTATTTGCATCTGCTCCGGTCAGTTTGATTTTAATCGCTTCCAGCCGCTTTGCTTCTCCCTGCGTTCCGCACATATCATCATTCGATGACCAAGGAAGCCAGCCATATGTCTGACAATGTGTTGTATATTGGATTCCAAGATTGCTGTTTCCGGTTGTATATATGTATATGGACTCCAATCTCTTTGCTTCTCCGGACGTTCCGCTCATCGTACCGTTTGATACATATTCCTGATCTCCATATGTCTGTACATGGGTACGGTAGAATACATCAACATCCGGTACATAAGTGCTATCCGGATTATCCGGGTTTCCTGTGTTACCGGAGTCTCCTTCGGTTCCGGATCCGCCGGAACTTGAATCCTTTGTTACTGTGAATGTATATGTCTCTGCAATATCATGATTCTTCTTTGGCTGAATTGTGACAACTGCCGTTCCGGCTCCAACTGCTTTTATAATATATTTCTCATAAAATGTATCATAGCTTATTTCAATAACATTCGTATTTGAAGAGAGAACTTCCATATCTCTTCCAACTGTTCCGCAATCCGGCTCAATCCAGCATCTGTAAGAAGATCCGACCTTCATATTCTTGTCTACATATGAGTAATATACATTTCCGTCCTGATCGTTGTCTCTCCACCATACCCGGAAGCTTGTCGGTATAAGTTCTTTGATTTCAAACTCTGCCGATTTGATGCCGGTATAATTCTGACTGCTTTCTTTTATCGTTACAATCGCACTTGCTGTTCCCGGTTCCAGATTATTTCTGTATTGTACCGTATAATCGGATTCCGGAATTACATTTCCCAATGCGTCAACGACTTTTTCGACTTCCGGTGTTTTTTCCTCATCATATATATAAGAACTCTGACTTAACATTATCATTGCATCCGATACATTTCTTTTTGAAATCGTATAATTCTTGGAAATCATATCAGCATATTTTCCTATGCCGACAATCGTCAACGTTGCGGTTCCGGCATTTACATGATTACTGTATTTTATTGTATAATCTGTATCTTCCTGCAGTAATTTTCCTTTGCACATAACCGTTACCGTTTCCGGTTTGATTTCAGAACCGGTATATACATATCCGGTATCTTTAAATGCAACGATTGCTGTTTTCAGACTTGATTCTCCGATATGAAACTGTTTTTGTATACTTCCGGTTGTATTTTTTCCCTCAGCTGTTACGGTTACGGTTGCGGTTCCGACATTTTTGTTGTCTGCATAGATAACCTCATAACATGTATCCGGAATAATCTGATCTTTATACTTTACAGTCACTTCCGGTGTTTTTTCTGTTCCATCATAAATAACACTGTCATATTCTAACGATACATCACAGTCTTCCAGATTCAAAACATTGATCGTATATTCTTTATAAAGCAATCCGACAAAATGATTGATTCCTTTTACCATCAATAATGCGGTTCCGACATTTTCATTATCTTGGTAAGTGATTGTATAATCTTCATTTTCCTTTAATATGTCACTGTCTTTTGAAACCGTTATGTTTGGTTTAATTTCGTTTCCGTTATATGTATAACTTGTCTGATCCAATGTAAGTGTGTAGTTTCTGATATCTATTGCATCAATTGTAAAGTTTTTCTCTGCGGAAGACCCAAAAATACCTTTTCCTTTGATTGTTACAACACCTTTTCCGACTTCTACATTATCGCTGTAAGAAACTTCATAATCCTTAGAACTGCTTAATGTATAACCTTTATACTTAACCGTTACAGCCGGTGTAAAAGCGGATCCATCATATGTATAGTGTAATTTATCCAATGTAATACTACATTTTCCAATTGGGATTTCTCCCTCTTCACCAACACGGATCGTATATTTTCTTGCTAAAGATGAATCATATTTTGACGCGACTGTTATATCTACGATTCCGGCTTGTTTGATATTTAAAGGATATTCCGAATCACCCCACAGATCTTTTTCTTCTTCCCCGACTTCCACAATATTCGAATTCGAAGATGTTACAACACAATCTTTCAGATCTGCACTTCCATTATACCAGACTCTCAGTCTTACATCGTCTCCGGCTTTATAAGAACCCGGACTTGAAGATATCAGATTACCTGTTTTCCAGTTTACACTTGGTGCTGTTGTAGGGATTGTTTTCGTCTGTGTATCTCCACACTTTTTACATACCAGTTCTATCTTGCCGTCTACAGGTGTTCCATATCCATAATCGTGTCCAACCTGTATATCCATCACCTTTGTATTTAATGTTGAAGTATTCAATTCATAGAATTTTATCTTATCATTCTTCCATGTATACCATACTACATTATTTCCAACCAAAATCGGCTGACAATCTGACAATGCACCACTTAAGGTTGTGCTTTGGATAC
The DNA here is from genome assembly GCA_050873485.1 of Lachnospiraceae bacterium. GTDB lineage: Bacteria > Bacillota > Clostridia > Lachnospirales > Lachnospiraceae > CAG-590. The sequence continues at coordinate 4,003 of JBNMIW010000134.1, forward strand.
TTCCCACGATATTTCCGGATCCATCCACTTTCACATATTTGAGATTTGAACCCTGTGTCCATAATACAAGGAAGCTGTTATCTGAGATCTTTACAAGCTGTGGTGTTGAACATGTTTCACTCGCGGATGTCACATTTGTAATCTGTTTATAGCTGGCTGTAGAAGAATTGAATGGTACCGTTGCGATATATACATTTTTAGGTTTGCTGCTTGTATATGTTGCCGCTTTATTTCCGGCAATCATATAAGATGACGATGATAACTCAAATCCACCGACAGTCATACCAGTATAATTATCGCCTGTTTCTCCACCATCCGGTTTCACCATATCCACAGAAGATACACTTTTCGCAAATGTACCGGATGTGCATGCATAATTATATTTACACAATACAATCGAACGCGGATATGCATCTCCATGATCTACTGCCACAATCTTTCCGTCTTTGATCTTCACAAACTGGTTAAATGAATGACTGACATATCCATAACTGATACTCATAACTCCGGTATAAGAATCTGTCACTTTCATGTTTGCCGTATCTACTTCTATCGTAACATTTGCCTGATGATGATATCCATCACTTGATTTGTACATCTCATGACATGTACGAATCACCAGATAATTTCCGGTATGTGTCATACGTGCAGAGCCGGCATCAAACGGAATATATGTATTTGCTCCAAACAATCCACAATTGCTTATTTTATTCCAGTTTGTATCATATTTTGTGATACGATATACCTCTACTGCATTGGATTCATTTGGATTTTCCTGCCCGGTCAGAATATAATAATTACCATTCATCGCATAAAAACCACCGAACAACGGTAATTCCGGATCTATCATCTTACTGTTTACCAGCTGATAAGTAGATGCATCATAATATTCTATTACAATCTTTTTAACGGAACTCACATACTGAACCCGCAACAGTGTTCCATCTCCACAGTCATACAGGTAGGAATTTACAACACTCGACCAGTTCCATGTATAATCCTGATCACCGATGTTATCACCTGTATATGTAGTACAATCTACATCTGCCGCATAAGCTTTTTTATAAGAAATACCTGAAAATATACATATCATGCAGATACATAATATGCCATATACCAATCCTCTGTATTTACGTTTCATATAACCCCTCCCTTGTATTCAAAAATCCCACAGCGCATATTTACGCTGTGGGTATTTTTATTGATTGTTCATCCGATGATTCCGGTTCTTCTACATTACCTTCTTCATTGTCTGCCTCATTCATCTCGCGCTCCATGATTTCCAAGGACTCGGATTCATCTGCAGATTTCTGACGAACCTTTGCAATACTTGCAACGGTAATGTCACTTTCCAGATCCATATTGATCAACTTCACACCGGTTGTAATTCTGCCTAATGTAGAGATATCCTTACACAGGAGTCGGATTACAATACCCTGATTGGTGATCAGCATGATTTCGTTATCATCGTTTACTGCCTTGAAGCCAATAACAGTTCC
>JBNMIW010000135.1:0-5431 GCA_050873485.1 Lachnospiraceae bacterium
TAGTATGGTTTGAATATTGTGACGATGCGGACAGGAGGATAGATTATGTTGGATCAGCAGACATTTATGGAGACGTTACAGAGTGTGGCGGAGATTATGAGAACGGCAGAAACGCCAATGACAGAGGATGAGATTCTTGGTTATTTCAAGGATATGGAACTGAGTGCTGCACAGAAGAATATGGTGATGGACTATTTGAATAATGTGGAGGATCAGACGGAAGAGGAGACAACGGATAGCGAGCAGACGGAATCGGAGAGTGAGATACCGGCAGAATCCAAAGTATATCAGATGTATTTAGATGATCTTGCAGGGATTCCGGAATATAACGAAGAAGAAAAGATCACATTTTACAAAGCATTGCTTGCTGGAGACGAAAAAGCGATTGAACCGATCTCCATGTTTTCATTGCGAAATGTATTGAAGATTGCAGATAAATATATGGAGCCGAAACTGCTGGTGGAAGATCTTGTACAGGAGGGAAATGTTGCACTATTTCTCAAGTTAAGTGAATTGTGTGGATGTAAGCAATCTTATGATGTTGAGCAGGAATTGGATAATGCAATCGAACGGGCGATTGTAGCGTATGCTTCTGAGATGAGTAATGAAAGAGAACAGGAGAGTACGTTGGTCGGTAAGCTGAGCCTTGTTCATGAGGCAAAGAAGTTATTGGCTGAAGAAAATGGTACGGAACCGACAATCGCAGAGTTAGCGGCATATACAAAGATGGACGAGGAAGAATTACAGGAGTTAGAAGATTTGATCAAGCAAGATAACAAATAATAAAGAATTCTTAATTCTTCGGAGTATGAATGGGTTTTTCTTATATTATCTGATATACTAATGCCGGTTAAGATGGACGGTAAGCGTGGAGAAAGGCGTGGATGGAATGGAAGAGAAACAGAAGATATTAGTTGCAGATGATGCAAAAGATATACGGGAAGTCTTGCGGATCGTGTTAGAGGATGCGGGATTTGAGGTCGTATTAGCAGTGAATGGAGAAGAGGCTGTTGCTAAGTTCAGCCAGGATATTGCATTAGTCATATTGGATATTATGATGCCAAAATGTAACGGAATAGATGCTTGTGCTAAGATCAGAGAAAGGGCAGAGGTTCCGGTATTGTTTTTGACAGCAAAGTCTGCGGAGTCTGATCTGATCGAGGGCTTTGAGGCAGGTGGTGATGACTATCTGACCAAACCATTTTCCTGCACAGAATTATTGCTTCGTGTGAAAGCACTTTTGAAACGTCCGCATATGGATAGAGAGGGAAATCGGAAACATTCCCAGATCATTATTCAGGATATCGTTTTGGATACGGATCTGCAGCAGGTAATAAGAGATGGAGAAGAGATTCCTTTAACAGAGATTGAATATCGAATCTTGCTATTGTTAGCATCTAACCGCAATCATATCTTTACAGCGAAAGAGATTTATGAGGCTGTATGGGAAGAGGTATACATGCCGAATTCTACGAATACGGTTATGGTTCATATACGAAATATACGCAAGAAGTTAGGAGATACAGGTCCGAGTGCAAAATATCTGCACAACATATGGGGAAGGGGATATCGAATTGTCTAAAACAGAGAACTCCTTGAAGAACCGATTAATGTGGTATTTGCTTGGCGGTATTGTCTTTTCGGCGGCCATTGCGTTTGGATGTGGATATTTACTTGTTCAATTAGGCAGTAAAGCAATTGAAAAGATATTCAATAATGAGGAAGTAAATAAAACATACCAGTATCGATATATGGAAGATCTGCAGGACTTTGTTACAACGAAGCGAATTGGGGTAGCCAATATTGATGAACTTACCGATTGGACAGAAGATAATTCCTATGTGTATGTTGCAATCTACCAGAATAACCGGGTGATATTTAATTCGGATTATGCATATACGGAAACGGTGCGTGTTGGTGATGCAGAGGCAGAGAGTGCAGAGTTACAGGATTCTCATACAGAGCAGGATTCCAAGACGGATAATGAGTTGATCGACTCCGATAAATTGTATACGTTGGTGTTGACGGATGGTTCGACGGCAAGCGTAGATATGTTCTGCTATGATTATTGGAAATATAACAATTATTTGTGGATCTTTTCCGTTGGTCTGGCGGTATGTATTTTTATCATTATTTTAGCGAAATTATTAAAGGTCAAATTCAGTTATATCAACCAGATTGAGAAGGAATTACAGATATTGGAAGGCGGTAATCTGGAATATCCGATCACGATCAAAGGTGAGGATGAGATCAGTAATCTTGCAAGAGGAATCGAACAGATGCGTCTTTCGATTATTGAGAATCAGGATAAAGAGAAGAAAATGCAGCAGGCAAACAAAGATCTGGTAACGGCAATGTCACATGATCTGCGGACACCGCTTACTACATTGACCGGATACCTTGAGATTCTGAATATGGATCGGGAGAAGAGTCCGGAACAGCGGAAACGATTCCTTCAATTGTCGCTTGACAAGACAAAAGAGATCAAGGATCTTTCGGATGAATTGTTTGAATACTTTTTGATCTATGGAGAAGACCGACACGAAGTGGACGTGGAGGCCGGTTCTGCATATGGTCTGGTGATGGATCTGATCGAGAATCAGTTTTTAAGTCTGGAAGAGGAAGGATATCAGATTGTTGCACATAATCATATTGAAGAAGGGGACGTTTGTCTGATTCATGTTAGATATATGCAGCGTGTATTGAATAACATTTTGTCTAACCTGAATAAATATGCGGATAAGTCAGCACCGATCGAGATTATAGCCAATAAAGAACAGAATTATCTGGTTCTCAGAATTCGTAATAAAATAAAAGAGAATTTGGACAAACATGAGAGCACCAATATCGGATTGATCACATGTGAGCGTATCATGCGGCTACAGCATGGTGAGTTTAAGAGTTATGAAGTGGAAGGCGAGTTCACGGTGAAACTTGCGATACCGCTTATGAAAGGAAGGAATGAATAAGATGCTTGGAATTATAGGAGCAATGGACGAAGAAGTCGCAAAGATCAAAGAACAGATGGAAGACGTAGAGACTAAGCAGATAGCCTCTATGGAATTCTTAAAAGGGACAGTAAAAGGACATCCGGTTGTGGTGGTTCGCTCTGGAATTGGCAAGGTAAATGCTGCAATGTGCACGCAGATCCTCGCAGATATATATCATGTGGATGCTGTGATCAACACAGGAATTGCCGGTTCATTGAATGCAGACATTAACATCGGAGATATTGTTCTGTCAACGGATGCGTTGGAACATGACATGGATGCAGTGGCATTTGGCTATCCGGTAGGTCAGATTCCGAGAATGGATACATTATCTTTTAAGGCGGATGAACAGCTTCGGAAGACCGCAAAGGAGATTTGCGAAAAGGTAAATCCGGATGTAACGGTATTTGAAGGAAGAGTGGTAAGTGGAGATCAATTTATTTCCGATAAGCAGAAGAAGGAGTGGCTGATTGAGAATTTTGCAGGATATTGTACGGAGATGGAAGGTGCAGCAATTGCACATGCGGCATACCTGAATGATGTTCCGTTTTTGATCATACGGGCGATATCTGATAAGGCCGATGATTCTGCATCGGTTGATTATCCGGCATTTGAAGCAAAGGCAATTGAACATTCTGTAAGATTGCTTCTGGCACTTTGTGAGGCATTATAGACTAAGAAGCGGATTGTTTTTTGAATATGGAAAGGAAGTAAATGACATGGATAAGATTGCGAGTTTTACAGTGAATCATTTAACATTATTACCGGGAATTTATGTGTCAAGAAAGGACAAAGTCGGTGCAGAGACGATCACAACATTTGACCTTCGGATGACAAGACCGAATTATGAACCGGTCATGAATACTGCCGAGGTGCATACGTTAGAACATTTGGGTGCGACTTTTTTGAGAAATCATCCGCAATGGAAAGAAAAAGTAGTATATTTTGGACCAATGGGCTGCCGAACCGGATTCTATCTGATCCTTGCGGGAGATTACGAGTCAAAAGATATTGTAGAATTAGTAAAAGAGATGTTTGTATTCATGAAAGATTTTGACGAAGAAGTTCCCGGAGCATGTGCAAGGGATTGCGGCAACTATTTAGATATGAATCTTCCGATGGCACGATATGTGGCAAAACGCTATTATGATGAAGTGTTGTGCCGGATTACGGAAGAGAGACTGATCTATCCGGAATAGAGTGTGTTATAGCATAATTTGTGGTGTGATTCCCGCGATATCACAAGATAAAGAAATATTTTCTGAAGAATTGTTACGGAAATGTTACATTTATTGCAAAAAGGACTTGAAAAATGTAAAAAATGTGTTAAAATAAGTCTTGTGATTTTCAATAAAACAGATTCAATTCGGGAAGGATTTAGTAGGATGAACAAACGGGGATTAACACTACTTACTTTATTTTTTACATTTTGTATGATGATTTTCTTTTCTGTAGATACACAGGCTGCAGTGAAGTTGAATAAGAATAAGATCGTATTAGAAAAGGGAACAAAGTTTGAATTAAGCTTATACGATTCGGTAGAAGATATAGAAGAAGATGCAGATAAGTGGACAACCTCTAATAAGAAGATCGTTAAGGTTAAGGATGGTGTCCTGACTCCGGTTGGTGTTGGTAGTGCCAATGTAACTGCTAAGTTCAATGGAAAGAAGTACACTTGTAAAGTAACGGTTGTTGACTACACAGGAATGTCAATTGAGCAGAAAAAGGTTATCAGCTATGCATTGAAGTATGTTGGTAATAAGTATCGTTATGGTGGTACAAGCCTTACGAAGGGTGCTGATTGTTCCGGATTTACTCTGGCAGTATATAAGAAGTTTGGATATAAGTTAACGCATAATGCATATAGTCAGATCGGTGACACTAAGACAGTGAAGATGAAGAATATTAAGCCGGGTGATCTGATCTTTTACGGAAGCAGCAAGCGTAGCTGTTCACATGTTGCATTGTATATTGGTAATGGCAAGGTAGTTCATGCCTCTACAGAGAGAACAGGTATTGTAGTTTCAGATTATAAGTACCGCAAGTATGTAGCAGTTGGTCGTGTGCTGGAGACAGAGACATATCCGGGTGAGGAGACTGACGAGAGCATTACAAGATATGCAAAGAGCAAATAAGAATGAATTACATATGGATATGATAAGACGGTGGTTTAGAGATAACCACCGTCTATTTTTATTATTTCACCTGTCATGTAAAATGGACTTTTGTATATATAGTATACCATTTGAGCAATTTCTTCCGGTGTGCCTAAACGGCATGCAGGAATATCATCACATAGGTCTTGAAGTTCGGATTCACTGAAACATGCGTTCATTTGTGTGTCGATCGCCCCACATGCAAGTGCATTAACACGGACGTGACTGGGAGCCAGTTCTTTGGCTAAAGCTCTTGTAAAGGCATTTACGCCGCCTTTTGCAGCA
>JBNMIW010000136.1:0-5380 GCA_050873485.1 Lachnospiraceae bacterium
AACATCTATTCAGAGGTTGTTACCACAAGCAGAAGTTATCTATTTGCATTATTCTTCTGACAATTTAGAGGAATACGATGCGAGACTGGATCTGAAGTTGCCGCTGATAAGTGTTATTGATAAGTTGACAGAGAGGATACAAACTTATAGCAAGATAGAGAATATTCAGGTTGGATTATTCAGACTTGAAGTTGAAGAATTTCCAGAAAGAGTATTTCAGGAGGCGTTACTCAATGCACTGTCTCATAGGGATTATCAGAGTAATGCAACTGTTTATGTAAAGCAATATCCGGATCGCATAGTGATAGAAAATCCAGGTGGATTTCCAGATGGTATTACAGAGGACAATATAATAACGCATCCATCTATTCCAAGAAATAAATTAATAGCAGAGACGCTTCAAAATTTAAAATATGTTCAGAGAACGGGTCAGGGAGTAGATATTATTTTTAAAGATATGGTTTCCATGGGAAAACCATATCCAAGATATAGATCATTTAATGACGCAGTTTCCCTAACAATATTTAGTGCAATAGATAATACAGAATTTGTAAAGTTTATCACTGGGGTACAGGATAAGAATAGCAAGATTATGCCGTTAGCAGAGATGATGATATTAAGAGAACTTTTAGATAATAGGAAAGAACAACTATCGGAGTTGTCAAGAAAAGTTCAAAAATCTTTGGATGAAACAAAGAAGTCGTGTAATGAGTTGGTCAATAGCGGATTGATTGAGATTGTTGGTAAAGACTACATGTTGACGGCAAAGGTTTATGAGGCTCTAAAATCAGATGTAGAATATACCAGAGATAAAACGGTTCAGTACATTAAAGCTAAAAATATGATTTTGGAATATTTGCAAATTAATGACAAAATTACATCTGCTAAAATTCAGGAGATGTGTGGATTTACAAAACAACAAGCAAGAAGTGTGCTTGACAAAATGAGAAGTGAGTCATTGATTAGCTTAAAGGGAAAAGGGCCGGCAGCTAAATATGTTGTATATGATGAATTGAGTGATAATTGAGTTTTTTATAAAATAAAACTCAATTATCACTCAATTAAAACTCGTTTAATATAATGAGTAATGCTAAAAAAATGAAGGAGACTGTTAAGTTATGAAAATCCGAATCGGAACTAGAGGAAGTGAATTAGCACAAAAGCAGACGGAATTGGTCATCAATGCGATTAGCAAGGCGTATCCGGACTGTGTGTGCGAGACAGTGATCCTTCGCACAGAGGGAGACCGGATCTTAGATAAACCACTGATGGAATTTGGTGGAAAAGGTGTATTTGTAACAGAGTTTGAGGAAGCATTGCAGGAGGGAAAGATCGATCTGGCAGTTCACAGTGCAAAGGATATGCCGATGGAATTAGCTAAGGGACTTACGATATGTGGTGTACTTCCAAGAGAAGATGTAAGGGATGTTCTGGTGACAAGGAAAGATCATCCATTACAGATGGAACACTTTTTGCAAGAGAGGAAACAAGAATCAGGTACAAATGATTGGGTGGAAAAGGAAAGAGAGATAGAGATACAAAATACGGAATTTACAAAAAAGTGCACAAAGGCTGAGAATCAACAGAGCACATCCGAGCCATATCACATCGGAACGAGTTCTCTGCGCCGGAAATGTCAGATCGAACAGTTATATTCGAATGTGCGATGTGTATCGATCCGGGGAAATGTGCCGACACGTTTGCGTAAGTTGCGGGACGGAGAATGTGACGGAGTAGTGCTTGCGGCTGCCGGGTTGCGGCGCTTGAATTTGCTTCAGGAGGAAGATCTGGAATACCATTATTTTGATGTAGAAGATATGCTGCCGGCCGGAGGTCAGGGAATTATTGCAATCGAAGGACGGGAACGAGACGAGATTGCAGAACGTGTGAAAAGGATATCAGACTGTGACACATGGCTGCAATTACAGACAGAACAGGAAGTCTTGCATTTATTAAATGCAGGTTGTCATGAAGCAGTGGGTGTTGTAACGAATTTAACTGCGGATAAGATTGAGCTTCGCATTATGAAAGAAATGGGTGGAACGATCAGGTATGTAGAGAGCAAGGCTTCCCGGTCGGATTATAGGAAACTTGCTGCAGAGCAGGTGGAAAGATTGTTGGCATAATAGAGCAAATAGAGATTGGAGTATTGCAACATGGGTAAAGTATATTTGGTTGGCGCAGGTCCCGGAGATGCAGGACTGATCACGGTAAAAGGGGTGGAGAAGATCCGGCAATGTGACGCCATTATCTATGACCGGCTTGCCAATGAGGAATTATTGGAGGAAGTTCCGGTATCCTGCGAGAAGATCTATGTCGGAAAGCAGGCGGGTAGTCATTACCGTAAGCAGGAAGAGATTAATGAGATATTAGTGGAGTGTGCCAAACGACATGATTATGTGGTGCGTCTGAAGGGCGGCGATTCTTTTGTGTTTGGCAGAGGAGGAGAAGAGATAGAAGCGTTACAGACAGAGGGGATTGCCTATGAGGTGATTCCCGGTGTGACATCTGCAATTGCAGTTCCGGAGTGTGTAGGAATTCCGGTTACGCATCGTGGAGTGAGCCGGAGTTTTCATGTGATCACCGGACATACGAAGACGTCAACCAATGAGCCGGATTACGATTATGATACAATTGCAAAGATGGAAGGAACGATTGTATTTTTGATGGGATTATCGAATCTTTCCCAGATTGCGAAGCGGTTAATTGCTGCAGGAAAGAGCGCGGATACACCTGTTGCGGTCATCTCGGATGGAACGACCTGCTATCAGCGTAAGGTAACCGGAACATTGGAAACAATTGCAGGAAAGGTGGAAGAGGCTAAGATACCGTCGCCTGCTGTTATTGTGATCGGAAATACGGCAGCGTTGTCTTATTGTGACCAGGCAACATTACCGAAGGTAGGAATCACAGCCTCCGGTCTGCTGTGGCATAAGCTGAAATGCGGAGTGGAAGAATTATCCATGCAGCCGGTGTTGTTGTGCGATATGGAAGTGGTGCAGACGAAGGCAATGGAACAGCTATCAGAGGAAATGCAACATTTAGCGGAATACGACTGGCTGATGTTCACCAGTCAGAATGCAATCCGGCTGTTCTTTGAACGGATGCGGCAGTTAAAGATCGATATTCGGACGCTTTCCCGGATTCAGATAGCGGTACTTGGAAGCGGAACGGCAGCGAAACTTTCGGAGTATGGATTACAGGCAGACTTTGTTCCGTCTGCATATACGATTGATGTATTGGCAAAGGAATTTGCGGAACATGTGAAATCGGGAACCAAGGTATTGATTCCACGGGCAGTGCAGGGTAATCCGAATCTGGTTACTTACATGGAAGAACAGGGTATACGTTGTACCGATCTTACAATCTATGATGTGCAGGGCAAATTGACTAAGGATGTACGTGCTTTGCCGCAGCTTGACTATTTGATCTTTGTCAGTGCATCGGGTGTCAGCTCATTTTTTGAAGGGTTGCGGGAGCAGAATATAACTTTGCCGGACACGGTAAAGATGATCTGTATCGGGCATGTTACAAAGCAGCGGCTGTTAGAGGAATGTGGGCGCGCAGATGCGGTAGCGTTAGTCAATGATGTGCCGGGTGTTTTAGAGGCATTGAATACGTTGTGATTATGGATATAATAGAATAGAGAAAATAGTGAGTAAAGCGTATAGAAGTTTGCAAACGTTATGATTTTTATTTTGAGATAGGAAGGTAACAAGTATGATACGAATGAGACGATTACGGGTAAACGATGCAATGAGGAATCTGGTACGGGAGACAAGTATCAGTAAGAATGATCTGGTCTATCCGGTATTTGTGACGGAAGGCGAGAATGTGAAGAATCCGGTAGGTTCCATGCCGGGCATTTATCAATATTCCATTGATCGATTTGATGAAGAGCTTGACCGGATCGTGAAGTCCGGCATTCCGGCAATTCTTATATTTGGTATTCCGGATCATAAGGATGAGAAGGGAAGCGAGGCGTATAATGACGAAGGCATTACACAGCGTGCAATCCGTCATATTAAGGAAAAGGCTCCGGATCTGCTGGTCATTGCAGATGTGTGTCTTTGCGAATATACTTCACACGGACATTGCGGTCTGGTATGTGGACATGAGATCTTAAATGATGAGACATTGGTATTGCTTGCCAAGATGGCGGTAAGCCTTGCCAAAGCAGGTGCGGATGTGATCGCTCCATCCGATATGATGGACGGAAGAGTCGAATATATCAGGCAGGCACTGGATGAGAATGGATTCCTGAATACGATGATCATGGCATACAGTGCCAAGTTTGCATCCGGTTATTATTCCCCATTCCGGGATGCGGCACAGTCAGCTCCGGCATTTGGTGATCGGAGAACCTATCAGATGGACCCGGCGAATGGCAAAGAAGCAGTGCGGGAATGTGAAAATGATATCGAAGAGGGTGCAGACATTATTATGGTCAAGCCGGCACTTGCTTACTTAGATGTAGTAAAGGAGATGTCATACCGGACGGATTATCCGATCGCAGTCTATAATGTAAGTGGTGAATATTCCATGGTCAAAGCAGCAGCACAGAATGGATGGATTGATGAAAAGCGTATCGTTATGGAGAACATGATCGCAATGAAGCGTGCAGGCGCAAAGATCATTATAACGTATCATGCATTAGATGTGGTTAAGTGGCTGGAAGAGGATGCGTAAGAAATAGATATGCATACAAGAATGAATTGTTTGAAACAGTGAATTTAACTATGGTTAAGTTTGACGCAGACAGATAAGATAAATGTAATAGAATGAGATGGAGTGACAACAATGACAAGATCAGAGAATATGTTTGAAGAAGCCAAGAAGATCATGCCGGGTGGAGTGAACAGCCCGGTTCGTGCCTATCAGGCAGTACACCGCAGTCCGTTATTTATCGATCATGCAAAGGGATCAAAGATTGTGGATGTAGATGGTAAGGAATATATCGATTATGTATGTTCGTGGGGACCGGGTATCTTAGGACATGCCGATGACCGGGTGATCACGGCAGTACAGGATGCCTGCACGAAGGGTCTTACATTCGGAGCACCGACAGAGAAGGAGACCATTTTGACAGAAATGGTACAGGAGATCATGCCATCCATGGAGATGATGCGTCTGGTCAATTCCGGTACAGAAGCGGTCATGAGTGCAATCCGTGTGGCAAGGGGGTATACCGGACGGGATAAGATTGTGAAGTTCCGAGGATGTTATCACGGACATTCCGACGGTCTGTTAGTCAAAGCAGGATCGGGTGCTCTTACGCAGGCAGTACCGGATTCTTTGGGTGTACCGGCAGATTATACGAAGAATACATTGGTGGCAGAATATAATGATATCGATTCTGTGAAGCAGTTGTTCGAACAAT